>CAXYUI010000075.1:0-7849 GCA_964291975.1 uncultured Formivibrio sp.
CCGGCGGCCGGCGCCGAGCTGTCGGACATTTTGAGGTTGACGATATTTGTGACCGATCTGGCCTACTTCGCCCAGCTCAACGAAATCATGGCTCAGCATTTCAGCGCGCCGTATCCGGCTCGCGCAGCGGTGCAAGCCGCTGCGCTGCCCAAGGGCGCGCTGGTTGAAGCCGACGCGATTATGGTGCTGGGCGAATAAGCTCAGCTGAGCGAGAAGGTGTAGCTGTAGTCACGCTGGACGCCGTTCACGCTGACTCCGGCGATTTTCACCGTGTAGGTCACGCCGGTCTTCAGGCCGGCGACCTTCCATTGCAGATGGTTGGGCATGCCATAGCCTTCGTAATTGGCGCTGACGCTGGAAACAATCAGCGTGCTGCCGCCGCCGGTGACCGTGATGGTCGCGCCGCCATAGCTCACCTGTTTGTCTCCGCTATCCCAGGCACTGCTGGTGCTGGCAATGGCGGAGAAAGACAGATACCAGTCAGTCTTGAACTCGCTGGCCGGATATGCGCCTTGCGGGTAAGCGACAAAATCCTGGCTCATGCCGCTTAGACTCTTGCGCTCGCCGCCCATCACGCGCAGGGTCGAGGCCATGTATTTCTGGCTGCTGCCCGAGGGAATCCCGTCCACCCGGCCAAAAGTAATCTGTGCGAGGAAAGGACTCAGAATCCAGCGACGATGGCCGAGCGAAGCCACATTGTCGTCGTTCAGATAGCCGGTGATCGCATCGGTGCTTGGACTGGTATCGGTGTTGTAGCCGTAGGACATGTAAAGGTTGCTGCTGCCAGCCAGACGCGCGGCTTCGCTGCTGAAACACCCCCCGCTGTTCGACGGCTTAGGGCTCTGCCCCTTGTTGGCACCCATGTACAGGGCGGCGCCCGCCGCAGGCGCATTGTCGCTGGCATCGTAAGTTACCGGCAGTAGGCCGTGGCGCGCCCGCACGGCGTTGAGCTTGTCGAGCACCTTATTGCGCTCTGCCTCGTTGAGCTCGCCCGCATCGCAATGGGCGACCACGGGCTGGCGCTGGTACACGCCGCGGGCAGCCGTGGGCGTGATGGTTGGCCTGGATGTGGATGTTGCCGTGGGCACGGCGCTTGGTATCGTCGTGGACGTAACGATCGGCCGAGTGGTTGCCGTGGCCGGAATGGACGTCGCAGTGATTGGCGTTGCCGTGGGGCGCGTCGTTGGCGTCGCAGTAAGCCCGCTTGGCGCACTACTGGGTGTGGGCGAGGCGCTGCCCACGGCAGTCGGGTTGGCCGGAGTCGCCGTGGCCAAGGCCGTTGGCGCAGCGATCGGTGTTGTTGCCGAGCCATTCGTCGAATCGCCCGCGCCCCCGCCACATGCAGCCAGCGCGCCCGTAAGCGCCAGAGCCCAGAATTTTTTCATCATTCATTCTCCCAAGATGGCGGCAACGATAACGGCAACAACGCTGGCCGAGCAAGTTACATCTTGTTGATTAAGAAAGACTAATATGCCGTTCTTTGCCGCGGCCAGTGCAAGCTGGCGTGGCACAGATCGTCTTTGCCCAGCGCCAGATTTGAATCGCCCCGGCTTTGTCGTTACCCTAACGGCACTGAAAGGAAACCAATATGCGCTTCACCAAAATGCAGGGGCTGGGTAATGACTTTATGGTCATCGATGGCGTAAGCCAAACGATTGCCCTGACTCCAGAAATTCTGCGCCAGTGGGGCGACCGCCGTTTTGGCGTGGGCTTTGACCAACTGCTGCTGGTCGAGAAGAGCACAACGCCCGGCATCGATTTCCGTTATCGCATCTTTAATTGCGATGGCAGCGAAGTCGAACAGTGCGGCAACGGCGCGCGCTGCTTTGCGCGCTTCGTGCACGACAAGGGGCTGACCCACAAGACCGAAATCGCCGTCGAAACCGCGCGCGGCATCATCTATCCCAAGCTCACCGAGGACGGCCAAGTCACCGTCAATATGGGGCAGCCGCGCTTGGTGCCGGCTGAAATCCCGTTTGTTGCTGACGCTGACGCAGTCATCCATTCGCTCGATGTGGCCGGGCGCACGCTCGACATCACGGTCATCTCGATGGGTAATCCGCACGCGGTACAGGTCGTCGCCAATGTCGATACCGCGCCGGTGGCCGAACTGGGTCCGCTGATCGAACACCACCCGCGTTTTCCACAGCGCGTGAACGCGGGCTTTATGCAGATTCTGAGCCGCGATGCGATTGCGCTGCGCGTGTTTGAACGCGGCGCGGGCGAAACGCTGGCTTGTGGCACTGGCGCGTGCGCGGCGGTCGTCGCCGGCATCCGTCGTGGCCTTTTGAACGCAACCGTGCGTGTGCAAACACGCGGCGGCGAATTAACGATTAGCTGGCAGGAAGGTCAGCCGGTGTTTATGACCGGCCCGGCCGTGAGTGTATTCGAAGGCGAAATCGCCATCTGACAGGAGCAAACATGCATCCCCACGACATTCTGGTCTGGCTCAAGGACAACCCCGAGTTCTTTGAGACCTTTGCCGACGAGATCGCGCAAATCTATGTGCCCGACAACCACGGCGGCCGCGCCATTTCCCTGACCGAGCGCCAACTCGTCACCTTGCGCGAGAAAAACCGCGCGCTGGAAATGCGCATGACTGAATTGCTGCGCTTTGGCGAAGAAAACGACATCACCTCCGACAAGCTGCATGCGCTGACCGTCGATCTGGTTCGCGCCAACGATCTCGATGCGATCACCGACGCGCTGCGTCATCACATCAAGCAAAGTTTCGGCATCGATCAGGTGGCCATGCGCCTGTGGCCGATTGGCGCGGCCAACCTGCGCGATTACAACGTGCAAGTCAGCGAAGATGTCGTGAAGCTGGCGCGCAATCTGGTTTCGCCGTATTGCGGCCCCTATGTCACCGACGAGGTGATGGGCTGGTTCGGTGCGGATGCGGGCGAGCAGAAATCGTTCGCGCAATTTGCTTTGCGCTCCGGCGACGATCCTTTCGGCCTTTTGGTGCTGGCCAGCACCGATGCGGAACGCTTCTATCCCGACATGGGCACGCTGTATCTGCAGCGCTTGTCCGAACTGGTTTCGGCGGCGATCCTGCGCGTATTGCCGGTCTCGCTAGTCATCACCGAAGAATTGGTCGCCGCAGCGCCGGCCGAATGATGGATGCGCTCGCGCACTACGCCCGGCATCTCACGGGCGAAAAGGGCGCGAGCCCGCATACCCGACTCGCAGCCGAGCGTGATCTGGCGCTGCTGACGGAACTTGCGGGCAAGGCCGAACTCGCCGGCCTCACCCCGGTCGAAATCCGTTCTTTTGTGCGCCAGCTCAGCGCACGCGGGCTTTCCGGACGCAGCATCGCACGCGTGCTTTCGACCTGGCGCAGTTTCTATCGCGTGCTGTGCCGCGATGCCAGCTGGCCGATGAATCCGGTTTCCGGCGTGCGCCCGCCCAAGTCACCCAAGAAACTGCCCGGGGCACTCACGGCCGACGACGCCGCTGGTTTTCTCGATAATCTGCCCGATGAGGATGAGCTGGCGATTCGCGATCGGGCGATTTTTGAGCTGGCTTATTCATCGGGCTTGCGCGTGGCTGAACTCGTCAGCCTCAAGCTGACCGATCTCGATCTGGCGCAGGGGCTCGCCAGCGTGACCGGCAAGGGCAACAAGACGCGCATCGTGCCGGTCGGCAGCGTGGCGCTCGAAGCGCTGAGGCAATGGCTGGCGCAACGCGGGAATCTCGCGCAGGCCGATGTAGCCACGGTGTTTGTCGGGAAAACGGGAAAGTCACTGAGCACGCGCGCCGTCGAGGCGCGGCTCAAGACTTGGCAAATGCGGCTTGGCCTGCCGGGCAATCTTTACCCGCACAAGCTGCGCCACAGCTGCGCCAGTCATCTCTTGCAATCATCGGGGGATTTGCGCGCGGTGCAGGAATTGCTGGGCCATGCCAGCATCGCCACCACGCAGATTTATACCCAGCTCGACTTCCAGCATCTGGCCAAGACCTACGATGCGGCGCACCCACGGGCGCGCCGCCGCGATCAGGATGATTGAGGCTCCAGCCATTCAAATTCGAACAGGTCATAGCCCATCTGCTGCTCCAGCATGCGCCCACTGCGCACACGGTGCTCGCCATCGTTGGTGCAAAGACGAATTTCTCGCATCGGCGTGTAAAAACCCTTCGGCGCCAAAAGGCGCTGCGCTTGCTTGACAGCCGTGATAGCCGGCAAAAGCAGCGCATCCTTGGCCAGCGGGCCAGTCCCTTCGACCACCGGGCAGAGCATCACCGGCGTAGGCTGCACAGAAAGAATCTGCAAACCGATTTCCACCGAACCGTCTTCATGCTGTTGCAGCCAACGAATTGCCGCCAATTGCCAACCCGGCGCACCTTGCGCGCGCACAGCGACAATCTGGCCGGATCGGGTTGATTCTTCATGAATCTTCACGCCACGCAGGGCATAACCCCCGGGGCTTTCATTGATGACCTGCCAACGATCAAAATCGGCGTCGACAGGCCGCTCGGCACGCAAAAGTGATGCCACATTCTCCAAGCTCTGCACCACATCAACCAGACTACTGGCCGGCAGGCGCGGAAAAATGCGGTGCGGCGCGATCGTCCATTGCACGATCACCCGACGCAGGACTTCAAGCTTTTCTTGTACCCGCTCGCGGTTGGCGGCCTGTGGGGTTTTGTCTTCGACCGCAATTTCGACTTTACGCAAATGACGAATCAGATCGGCCGTATCAAACAGCACCGAACGATCGGTCATTTCATTGACCTCATGCTGACCGACATAGGCCGGTGGGCGATCCTGATCGAGTTCGATCAGGAAACAGCCTGTACCCGGCTTATGGCGCTGCGAAGACATGAAGTGCGCATAGTGCCCGTAGTGCTCGATCACATCGAGTACGCGGTCAAATTCGATTGCGGAAAAACGCAGGGGATCGGCCAGCGCCAGCAGGATAAAACGCTTGTACAGGATGGCGATGGTGCCATTGACCGGCTCCGCCGGCTCATCCAGAAATTTGCCTTCGGCGCCCAACATGAACAGTTGGTGCAACTCAAGCCAGATTTTTTCCGGCAGCGGCATATAAAGCCGGCAGCACACCAGATAGAGCCGCCAATAGGCGCGCAGCACATTGGCTACATACTGTGGAATGCCTTTATTCCCGCTGAAAAAAGACCGTTTTTCCAAGCGGTCGACCAGCACGATCTTCCAGCCTGTCGCCAATTCCAGCCAAAGATTGCGCGCCAGCATGCCGGCTTGTCGCGCCTTGTCTTTCATCGGGATGCCGGCCGAGGCATAAGCCACCTCAAAACCGCCGATCAGCAATTCAAGCGAGGTCTGGTAGTGCTCCAGCAAATGCGCACGCTCATCCACGGACAATTGCACGCGATTGAGTGCAGAGAGTGGCTCCAAAATCTGTTTACCCGCCTCGAGCACATGGGTGATCGGCAATGAAACGAGCCAATCCTTAACCCTCTTGGGGTCAGTTTCGATGACCTCGGCCAGAGCCGGCATACGCTCCGGCAGTGACAGAAACAGATTCGGCATTTTTAGCCCGCCAGTGTTTGATTCAGCGCTGCCAGCGTGCCGGCAGCAAGGAATTCCGCCTCCTCAGTATTCATGGTGTAAGGCGGCATGAAATAAACCGTATTGCCAATCGGTCTTAGTAGCAAGCCTTGTGCCAAAGCATTTTCAAAGAAGTGGCGGGCAAAATCGCTTTGCATGTGGCGCACTTCAAACGCCCATATCATGCCCATTTGCCGAAAGTTTCGTACTGCAGGGTAATGCGCCAGCTCCGAGAAAATGGCATTGAACTCGACCGCTTTGACCTTATTGCGCGCAATGACCTCATCATTGGCAAAGATGTCCAAGGTCGCGAGCGCTGCGGCGCAGGCTAGCGGATTGCCGGTATAGGAATGAGAATGCAGGAAAGCCCGCGCAATATCGTCGTGATAAAAAGCCTGATAAATCGATTCGGTGCACAGCACCGCCGCCAGCGGCAGGTAGCCGCCAGTAATGCCCTTGGACAGGCACAAGAAATCCGGTTTGATGCCCGCTTGCTCAAAGGCAAACATGCTCCCCGTGCGACCAAAGCCCACCGCAATCTCATCGAGGATCAGGTGCACGCCAAACTGGTCACAAAGTGCCCTTACACGGCATAAATAGCTGGGGTCGTACATCGCCATGCCAGAGGCGCATTGCACGAGCGGTTCCAGAATCACAGCGGCAATCTTGTTATGGTGCGCAGCCAGCACCAGCTCTAGATCGCGAGCAGCGCGTTCTGCGACTTTTTTGGGCGATTCGTTTTCGCGCGCCAAACGCCAATCCGGACTCATCACACAAAAATTATCGCGCACCAAAGGCGCATAGGCTTGGCGGAACAGGGGCACATCGGTCACCGACAGCGCGCCAATGGTCTCGCCGTGATAACTATCGGCCAGATAAACGAAGCGGTTTTTCTGCGTTGCGCCCTGATTGCGCCAGTAGTGCGCGCTCATTTTCAGCGCAATTTCAACCGCCGAAGCACCATCCGAAGCGTAGAAAGCATGTCCCAGTCCACTCAGTTGGGCTAAGCGCTCAGAAAGCTGCACCACAGGTTCATGCGTGAAGCCTGCCAGCATCACATGTTCGAGCTGATCCATCTGCGCGGTAATCGCCGCCTTGATCCGCGGCTCATTATGACCAAACAAATTGACCCACCAGCTCGATACGGCATCGAGATAGCGCTGGCCATCAGCGTCATACAGCCACACGCCATCGCCCCGCGTGAGCGGGATCAGCGGCTGCTGCTCATGACGTTTCATCTGGGTGCAGGGATGCCAAACGGCATTGAGGCTGCGTTTCAGTAATTCCTGGTTCGACATGCTTGTGCTCTGTAAATCAGGGGGCAAATTCTGACATGGTTCGCCAGCTTCATGCCACCAAAGGGAGTTCAATAACAAAGCTTGCGCCTTCGCCAAGCCGGCTTTCACAGTAAATTTTGCCGCGACTGGCTTCGATAATGTGCTTGACGATGGACAATCCCAAGCCACTGGAATGCTCGCCCCCAGTCGGTCGTGCGCTCAAGCGCGTAAATTTTCGGAACAGCTTTTGCTGGTCTTCATCGGAAATGCCAGGGCCTTCATCGCGAACCCGTAATACCGCAGATTCACCCAGCGCTTCGATTTGAACATGAACATTACAGCCGTGCGGTGAATATTTGATCGCATTCGACAGCAAGTTATCCAACACTTGTCGCAATGCCGCACGATCGGCGTATACGGGAAGCAAGTCTTGCGCCAGCACATGCAAACGAATGTGCTTGGCTGCGGCGCGATCCTGATAGACCTCGACAATGTGCTGCACGCATTCCGCCAGATTCAATCGCTCCGGGTTCAAGGTGTAATGCCCGCTTTCAATCGCGTTAATGTCGAGCAGATTGCGAATAATTTCCGAAATATGCTGAGCCAATTGATGGATGTTGGCGATGCGCTTGAGTTTTTTGTCTTCATCCCAGCTCGCCCAGCGCTCTTTCAGCAGATCGGCATAGCCCATGATCGCCGCAGTCGGGTTTTTCAGGTCGTGCGCCGCGATACCCAGAAAAGCACCACGCTCTTCATTCAGTTCAGACAGGCGCTGATTAGCCTGATGCAGCACTTCACCCTGCTCCTTCTGCTGCAACAGCGCATCTTGTAATTGCCGGGTTCGTTCTTCCACGCGCGATTCAAGCAATAGCTCGGATTCTCGCAGCCCCTGCACCATTTGATGTTCCGCATCGAGACGAGCTTGCTGCGCGTTTTCATGCTCAATGCGCAACACGCGCACCTTGTCGGCCAGTGCAAACGCCAGCAGCAAGACATTCAAGGCCGCCGCCAGCGGAAAGATATAGACGGTGAGCGGGGTTGG
>CAXYUI010000076.1:0-7841 GCA_964291975.1 uncultured Formivibrio sp.
AATTGCAGCCGATGATGGCGCTGGTGCTCAGCGCCCATGTGGCGCAGCGCGCGGGTGGCAAGCTCGCGCCCAAGGTCGCGCAGGCGCTGCCCGCAGCGACGCAGTTTGTTGCGCAAACCGCTAGTCCGCTGACCGACGCCCTGCTGATGCTGACCGGGGCTCGCCCGAGCGCCGATGCCGCCGCTGTGCTGGAAAAAGTGCGCTCGGATGCGCCGACGATTGATCGTTCGCTGATCCTGTTGTGGAGCTATCGCGCGCTCGGCGGCAATCCGGCGCTATTGCGCCAGCAGGTTTATCCCGCGCTCGCCGCGCCGTGGTTCCCGCGTTACAGCTACACCGGTCAGCCGGTTTATCGCTGGCCTGCCGGCAGCATGCCGACCACGATCAAGCTGGCGACTGCGCCCAAATCGGGGCTGAACGCGGTGTTGCGCTATGAAACGCAGGAGGCCGAAATCGGCAAATTGCCGGTCGAGGTGCGACGTACCTTGTACCGCCTGGTGAAGGAAGCCGCGCCCAAGAAGAAGGGTGAAGACGACGCGCCTGCTCAGCCCGGCCAGATGCGTTTCCGCCTGCAGGAAGTCGAATTCGGTGCGCCGCTGAAAACCGGCGAGCTGTATCTGGACGAAGTGGCGCTCAAGCGCACTGGCGAAGCGCCCATGCGTTTGGGCATTGTGGAAGCGCCGCTGCCGCCGGGCGCGACGGTGGAAGCTTCGACCTGGGGCGTCATGGTGCGCGAAGGCCGCGACGAGCCGGAAGCCCTGCCGCGCGCCACGGCCGAGGAAACGCCGACCGGCTATGCCATCCCGGTCGAATTGCTGGAGGATACGGTGATCCATCGTCATCTCGTGCGCGTGGCGCAGCCGGGACGCTACACCTTGCCGCCGGCGCGCTACTACCGCATGTACCAGCCCGAACGCAAAGCCTATGAAAGCAAGCCGCGTGCTGCGCTTATCGTTCGCTAGCCTGATGCTGGCGGCTTCGCTGGCGAGTCCGGCGGCTTCGCTGGCCTGGCTCGCCGACGGCCAGATGCAGACCCGCGCGTTCACGGATGATGCGCCGCCGCAGACTGCCCCGCTCGGCAGCCTGTGGAAGTTGTATGTCTATGCCTATCTGGCGCAAACGCAGGCGAACGAGCCTGCCTATACCTGCCCGAACCGGCCGATGAAGGCGGGCGACGAGAACCTGTATTGCTGCGCACCGGGCGAAACCATCGGGCGCGACTTGGCTTTGGCGCGCTCCTGCGCGCCGTATTTTTCTGCCCAGCGACTGGACCTTTCCGCCGCCGACTGGCGCGCTTTTTGGCAAGACCGCGCCGCGCCGCAATGGCTGGGCGATTTGCGCCGGATGCAGCCGGCCACGACAGTGCCTTTGCCCGAACTCTTGCAAAGCCTCAACGTTTTCAGCCCAGGCATGCGCGATGCGTCGCGCAAGGCGCTGCTCCATGCCGCGGTCGAAGGTTATGGCCGCGAAGCCTGGCCGGCGCTGGGCACAGGCGTCCGTTACAAAACCTATTCCTGGCGCGACGACGCGGGTCGCGCGCTCGGTGGCGGCGCGGGCTGGCTGGTCGATGGCACGCCGTTCTGGTTTGGCGCGGCGGGTTCAAGCCGCAGCGCGCTGGGGCAGTGGGCGGGGCAGATCGCTGCTGCCTTGCCGCAGTCCGGACAATGGCCAGCCGAGACGGCCTGTGTCGATGTCGATTTTTTTGCCCGCTACCCCTTGCGCGCAGTGTGGCGGGGCAAGGATCTTGCCCGGCCCGGCAAGCTGAACGGCAGCTATCGGCTGGAGTTCGCCAACGGCAATACGCTGGCGATTCGCGCGCGCGGCGATTTGCTGCTGCACCCGGGCGCAAGTCCAGCCATCAGCGGGCGCTTCGGTCTGAATGAATACATCGCGCGCGTGATCGAGCGCGAAGGCGACGGGATAGAAGTGCAGGCCGCCAGGGCTTTCGCGATCGCGGCGCAGTCTTATTTGATCCAGACCGCCGATTTTGCCGGCGCTTGCTGGCGCATCGCCGATTCGACCCGTACCCAGCGCGTGAGCCCGAATCCGCCGGGGCGCGCAGCGCTGGCTGCGGCCTGGTTTACCGACGCGCTGGTGCTCGAAGGCGCGCCGGTGCAATACCACCAGCATCGCGCCGGAGAAAACCGCCTTTCCTGGCAGGACGCGGTGACGCAGGCGCAAACGGGTTGGTCTTTCGAACAAATTTTGCGCGCAGCCTATCCGCGCGCCAGCCTGATGGCGCTTGATGGTTCGCGCGAATGCCGGCGTCTGGCCGCTGCCGAAGACTGGCTGAACGCCGCCGCCGCGCGCTGGCACAGACGGCTTGCTCGCGAAGCGGGGTTCGAGGCGCTAAAAACGCCACCGCAAATCTGCGCGCTGGCTGCGGGTCGCCCGTATGCCGACCAGCAGCGCTTGCGCATTCATGCACGTGGCTGGCGCACGCTCGACGAGCGCATCACGCTGGCGCATGAATATCTGCATCTGGTATTTCGTTTTCATCCGAATGGCGCGGACGAGGAATATGTTGAACGGCTCGCGCGCCGACTGATCGAGGGTTGATATGGGTAAATTGGGCATGGTTTTTTTGCTGCTGGCTACGGTGGCGCACGCCGAAATCGAAACACCGCGCGGCGGCTGGCGTTATGAGCACAAGGCCGAAACCGGCTTCGTGCAGCCAGTGAACTACCCGGCCGCCTCGGTGACAGCGGAAGGGCAGGACAATGCGCTCGCGCTGATCCAGGGCCGGGTGGCCGCCAAGCGCAAAAGCCCCGCCACCCTGGTGGTGAACGGCGCGGCCATGCCGCTGCTGGCCGATGAATCCGGCCACTATGCGCGCCCCTATGCCTTTGGCGCAGGCTCGAACGGCGTGGAAGTGCGCGACGGCAAAGCCGCCCGCCGCGTGCAGTTTTACGAGGCCAACGCCGGCAAACCGCAGGCGCGGCTGCGCGTGCTGCTTTCCTGGGATACGCCGGGAACCGATCTCGATCTGCATGTGATTTCGCCCGATGGCCAGCATGTGTTCTATGGCCGGCGCGTAGCCCAGAACGGCGGCGCGCTCGATGTCGACGTCACCACCGGTTACGGCCCGGAAATCTACGCCAGTCCCGCCCCCTTGCATGGCGTGTATCACGTTTATGTGAACTACTACGGCGGCGGTCGCGGTGAGGATGATGCCGTCAGCGCGCGGGCGATCACGCTGGCGCAGGTGGCGGTGGTGTCGCAAGAAGGCACGCTGTCTGAAAAGCGCCAGGTCGCGCAAGTGCCGATGCGCAATCCGGGCGAGCTGACGCTGGTGAAGTCGTTTAGCTATCCGTAATGCCATCTCTCGCGTGCAGATACGCCACAGTGCACTATTGCCAGCACGATTCTTGACCTGACCCCGCGCCAAAACAGGGCGTGATCTGGTATCGTTCTGCCCTTGATGCATGCACAGCCAGCGGCGTCGTTTTAGCGCCGCTTGAAAGCATAAAGAATTTCAAAACAGGAGTGATAACGATGTCCCGCGTTTACAACTTTTCCGCCGGCCCGTCGGCGTTGCCGGAATCGGTTCTGAAGCAAGCGGCTGCCGAGATGCTCGACTACCAGGGCACGGGCCAGTCCGTGATGGAAATGTCGCACCGTTCCAAGCCTTACGAAGCCATCATCAATGGCTGCGAAGCGCTGGTGCGCGAAGTGCTGGGTGTCTCTGACGATTACCACGTCCTGTTCTTGCAAGGCGGCGCGAGCTTCCAGTTCCACATGCTGCCGCTCAACTTCATGACCATCAACAAGAAGGCTGACTTCACGCTGACCGGTCAGTGGGCGCAAAAAGCCATTGAAGCTGCTTCCAAGCTCGGCACCTGCAATATCGTCGGTTCGTCCAAAGACAAGAAGTGGTCCTACCTGCCGGAAATCGTCGGCGCCGACAAGGATGCGGATTACTTCCACATCTGCAACAACAACACCATCGAAGGTACCCAGTACCACAACATTCCGAACGTCGGTAATGTGCCGCTGATTGGCGATGTGTCGTCGTGCATCCTGTCCGAAGAAATGGACGTCAACAAGTTCGCCGTGCTGTACGCCGGTGCGCAAAAGAATCTTGGCCGGGCGGGCGTGACTCTCGTGATCATCCGCAAGGATATGGTTGACCGCATTCCGGCCGGCTTGCCGACCATGCTCGATTTCCGCACCCACATCGAAGCCAAGTCGATGTACAACACCCCGCCGTGCTACTCGATCTACATCATGAAGCTGGTGCTGGAATGGGTGAAGGCCATGGGTCGCGAAAACCTGTTCAAGCAAAATGCCGAAAAGGCTGCGCTGCTGTACAACTACCTCGATTCCTCCAGCTTCTTCTACAGCCCGGTGGAAAAGAGCGTGCGCTCCTTGATGAACGTGCCGTTCATCCCGCGTGAAACCGATGCTGAGAAGGTCGATGCGATCAACAAGAAGTTCGTGAAGGAAGCCGAAGCGGCTGGCCTCGTGAACCTCGCCGGTCACCGTTCGGTCGGCGGCATGCGCGCTTCGATCTACAACGCGATGCCGGTTGAAGGCGTGAAGGCGTTGGTGGCGTTTATGAAGGAATTTGAGGCGAAAAACGCTTAAGTTCTGCTGCTTGCTTCAAGGGGCGAATCCGATTCGCCCCTTTTCCGTTTTCTGACAGATACAAACCTGCTGAGGACTCAAGATGTACAAGATCCAGACTCTGAACAAGATCGCCGCTTGCGGCCTGAATCGCCTGCCGCGCGAAAATTACGAATCCGCGACCGAAATCGTCAATCCGGACGGTATCTTGCTGCGTTCGGCCGACATGCACAGCATGGACATTCCGGCTTCGGTGAAGGCCATCGCCCGCGCTGGCGCTGGCGTGAACAACATTCCGCTCGACAAGTGTGCTGAGCGCGGCATCGTTGTGTTCAATACGCCGGGCGCCAATGCCAATGGCGTGAAGGAAATCGTGCTGGCCGCCATGCTGCTGTCCTCGCGCAATCTGTACGAAGGCATCACCTGGACCAACACCCTGAAGGGCAAGGGTGACGATGTTCCGCCGCTGGTTGAGAAGGGCAAAGCGCAGTTTGTCGGTCCGGAAATCATGGGCAAGACCTTGGGTGTGATCGGTCTGGGCGCGATCGGCGTGATGGTGGCCAATTCTGCCACTGCGCTGGGCATGAAGGTCATTGGTTTCGATCCGTTCGTGAGTGTGGATGCGGCCTGGAAGTTGTCGCACGAAGTGCAGAAAGCGGTGAATCTGGATGCGATGATCGCCGAGTGCGACTACATCACCATTCACGTTCCGGCGAACAAAGACACCAAGAACATGTTCAATGAAGAGCGCATCGCCCGCATGAAGAAGGGCGCGCGTCTCATCAACTTCAGCCGCAACGGTCTCGTTGACAATGCCGCCATCAAGGCTGCAATTGCTTCCGGTCATATCGCCGGCTATGTGATTGACCTGCCGGAAGACGATCTGATCGGTGTCGACAAGGTGCTGTGCGTGCCGCATCTGGGCGCTTCTACCCCGGAATCGGAAGACAACTGCGCAGTGATGGCTGCGGATCAGATTCGTGAATACCTCGAGCGCGGCAACATCAAGAATTCGGTGAACTTCCCGGCTTGTGAACTCGCGCCGACCGGCAAGACCCGTATCACGGTGGCCAACAAGAACGTGCCGAACGTGATTTCCAGCCTGACCGCCGCGATTGCGGCTGCCGGCCTGAACATCGACGACATGATTAACAAGAATCGCGGCGACTACGCCTACAACATCATCGATGTTTCGGGCGAAGTGGCTGACGATCTGGTTGCCAAGCTCAAGGCTGTGGACGGCGTCATCATGGTTCGCGTGATCCCGAACTGCCTGTAAGCGGTAGTTGTTCATTCGAAACGCGCCATGATTTGGCGCGTTTTTCTTTTTGGGTTTCAGTCATGAGTGATGTTCGGTTGATGATGGCGTCGGATATGGCCGCCGTGCTGCGTGTACAGGCGGTCTGCTATCCGCCGCATCTGCATGAGTCCGGCGAGGCCTTGCTGGATAAGCTTGAGCGGAATCCGCAAAGCTGCTGGGTGGTAGAACGAAATCGAATGGTGATTGCCTACCTGTTTGCGCATCCGTGGATGGGCGAGATGCCGCCTGCTTTCGATGCGCCGCTTGTGATTTGCAAGGGGAGTCCTTATTTCTATCTGCATGATATGGCAATCCATCCGGATTGTCGTGGCGAAGGGTTGGGACGAATCTTGTGGCAATGGGTGCAAGAGGCCGCGTGTAGACAGGCGTGTGAAGAGATTCGTTTGATTGCGGTGATGGGTGCGCAGTTATTCTGGGCTCGACTGGGTTTTACTTGTGTGACTGATGTGGGTTCGGCTTTGGCGGGCAAGTTGGGTGAATATGGCGATGAAGCTAGGCTGATGCGCTATGTTTTCTAAAACAGTGTTCTTTTACTGAATATTCCTTTAATAATTGACTTGTTTTTGATTTTTCGGCTGGACAAAATCACCTTTTAATGATTATGAGCTGGCGGTATGATGGCGCCCTTGTCGTGTTCGTCTGAGCGTTTGCTGGTGGCGGGCGGGGCGTTGCAAAAGGAAAGATATGAAGAATGCAGTAGACAGTTACCGCCTGCGCTTTGGCCGACAGGAATTGGTTCCGATCATGATTGGCGGCATGGGTGTTGATATCTCATCCGCAGATCTGGCGCTGGAAGTGGCTCGGTTGGGTGGCGTGGGTCATATCTCCCATGCAATGACGCCTACGGTCACAGATCGTCGCTTCAATACGCGCTTCGTGAAAGACAAGCTGCAGAAATACAAATACAACGTCACTAATTCGGATAAAACCGACATCCTCTTCGATCTGGGGCAGATTGAAGAAGCTACCCGCATGCACGTCAGCAAAACCATGGAGGCCAAGCGCGGTGAAGGCATGATCTTCATCAACTGCATGGAGAAGCTGACCATGAACGCGCCGCGAGAAACGCTCAAAGCGCGGCTCAAGGCGTCGCTCGATGGCGGCATTGATGGCATTACCTTGAGCGCCGGCCTGCATCTGGGTTCGTTTGCGCTGATGGAAGATCACCCGCGTTTTCGTGATGCCAAGCTTGGGATTATTGTTTCTTCGGTGCGCGCCTTGCAGATTTTTCTGCGCAAGAATGCGCGACTGAATCGCTTGCCGGATTTCATTGTGGTTGAAGGTCCGCTGGCGGGTGGTCATCTGGGTTTTGATATCAAGGATTGGGTGCAGTACGACTTGCGCACCATCACGTTGGAAGTGCTTCAATACCTGAAAAATGAGCATCTTGATATTCCGGTCATTCCGGCGGGGGGTATCTTTACTGGCAGCGATGCGGTCGGTTTTATGGAAGAGGGTGCTGCGGCGGTGCAGGTGGCGACGCGCTTTACGGTCACCAAAGAGTGCGGTTTGCCTGATGAGGTGAAGCAGGAATACTTCAAAGCCAGCGAGGCGGATATCGAAGTCAACACGGTTTCGCCGACGGGTTACCCGATGCGCATGCTCAAATCGAGCCCGGCAATCGGTTCAGGTATTCGTCCTAATTGTGAGGCTTACGGCTATCTGCTCGATGGCAACGGGAATTGCTCCTATATCACTGCCTATAACAAGCAGGTTGAGCTGCATCCCGGTGTCAAAAAGATCTCGGTGATGGAGAAGACCTGTCTTTGTACGCATATGCGTAACTATGATTGTTGGACCTGCGGGCACTACACTTATCGGCTCAAAGATACGAGTCATAAAAACGAGGATGGCAGTTATCAGATCTTAACGGCTGAGCATGTCTTTAAAGATTACCAATTCAGCACCGATCAGCAGATTGCATTGCCGTAGAGGGTGCAATTGTGAGGTGTTA
>CAXYUI010000077.1:0-7787 GCA_964291975.1 uncultured Formivibrio sp.
AATTTCATTAATGAAAACGAATACGGCCATATTCTCACGGTCGAAGATCCAATCGAATTCGTGCATCAGTCGAAAAAGTGCTTGATTAACCAGCGCGAAGTCGGCCCGCACACCCTGTCGTTTTCCAACGCGCTGCGCTCGGCGCTGCGGGAAGACCCGGACGTGGTTCTGGTCGGCGAAATGCGTGATTTGGAAACCATTCGTCTGGCGCTGACTGCCGCGGAAACCGGTCACCTGGTGTTTGGTACGCTGCATACCTCGTCGGCGGCTAAAACGATCGACCGTATCGTTGACGTGTTTCCGGCCGCAGAAAAAGAAATGGTGCGTTCGATGTTGTCCGAATCGCTGCGCGCGGTCATTTCGCAAACACTGCTGAAAACCAAGGACGGCACGGGTCGTGTGGCCGCCCATGAAATCATGATCGGCATCCCAGCCATTCGTAACCTGATTCGAGAAAACAAGGTGGCGCAAATGTATTCGGCGATTCAGACCGGTCAGCAATACGGGATGCAAACGTTGGATCAGTGCCTGCAGTTGCTGGTGCAACGCAATCTGGTCTCGGTGGGCGAAGCGCGCACCAAGGCGATGAGCCCGGATAACTTCAAGGGATAAAAAATGGAACGCGAACAGGCAGCCAAATTCATGCAGGATCTCCTGCGCCATATGCGTGGCAAAGGGGCGTCCGACTTGTTCATTACCGCCGATTTTCCGCCAGCAATGAAGATTGATGGCAAGGTGACTCCAGTCTCCAACCAGATGCTGACCGCACAGCACACGAAGGAATTGGCGCGTGCGATCATGAATGATCGACAGGCTGAAGAGTTCGAAGCGACCAAAGAGTGCAACTTTGCAATCAGCCCGGGCAATCTGGGGCGCTTCCGTTGTAATGCGTTTATGCAACAGGGGCGGGTTGGCCTCGTCTTGCGGACGATCAATTCGGAAATTCCAGCGTTGGATGAGCTGGGTTTGCCGCCCGTTTTGGGTGACATCGCCATGACCAAGCGCGGTTTGGTAATTTTTGTGGGTGGCACGGGGTCAGGTAAATCCACTTCGCTGGCGGCGATGATCGGCAAGCGGAATCAAGATGCGCACGATCATATCGTCACGATTGAAGATCCGATCGAATATGTACACGAACACAAGAACTCGATCATTACTCAGCGTGAAGTTGGCGTGGATACGGACTCTTGGCACGCCGCACTGAAAAACACCCTGCGTCAGGCGCCTGATGTGATTCTGATTGGCGAAATCCGTGATCGTGAAACGATGGATTATGCGATCGCCTTTGCCGAAACCGGCCACCTTTGTATGGCCACCTTGCACGCCAACTCATCGAACCAAGCGCTTGACCGTATCATCAACTTTTTCCCGGAAGAGCGTCGTCAGCAACTGCTGATGGACTTGTCGCTGAATCTGAAAGCCTTTGTTTCGCAACGTCTGGTGCCGCACAGTTCGGGCAAGGGGCGAGTGGCGGCAGTGGAGGTCATGCTTAACTCACCGCTGATTTCTGAACTGATCTTCAAGGGCGAAGTTCATGAAATCAAAGAGGTAATGAAGCGCTCGCGCGAAATCGGCATGCAGACTTTCGATCAATCTCTTTTCGATTTGTACGAAGCCGGCAAAATCACCTTTGAAGATGCTCTGCGTAATGCGGACTCGGTCAACGATCTGCGCTTGCAGATCAAGCTGCAGGGCTCGGATGCCAAGGAAAGGGATGTTCTTTCGGGTATTGACCATCTCGATATTGTGTAAAGGCTGCGTGCTCATTGGAACAACACTTTCCCCTCTTCGCTCGAAGAGCAATTTTTTTCTTGGGGGGGCTGTTTTTGGCCACCGCGGCAAATGCGGCCTCCTTGGGCGAGTTACGTGTTGTTTCTGCGCTGGGGGAAAAATTTGAAGCGACGGTGATGGTCTCCGTCCTTGAAGATGAATCCCTCGATACGGCTTGTTTTTCCTTGGAGCCGCCGCGTATTGACAGTGATGTGCGCGTCATTAAACGCGCACGTTTCGAGCTTAAAACGCAAGATGGCCGGCACGTTTTGCGGGTACTCGGGCTGGAAAGTGAAAGTGAACCGATCGCGCGCTTACTGGTTCGTTATGCTTGCCCGCAAGCGATGCTGGTGTTTGAGCGGGAATATAGCGTGTTGCTTGATCCGCGCGAGAATATCCCGCCTACCGCTATCCCAGCCTCTTCCCCGGTCTTGATACCGCACCCAGCCCCCCCTGCGGTTGCGTCAGCAACGATGAAACCACAGCGCAGCTCGGCTCATCGGTTGCAGCGCCAAGTCGCCTCACGAGTGTTGGTGCGGCCAAGCCCTGTGCCAGATCTGGGTTTGCGTTTGCAAATTGCCAGTGTCCCGCCTGATTTGAGCCAGTCTGTCCCGATGGATGAAAAAACGGCCTTGGCCATGCGTGAGCGCTTGCTTTTATTGGAGGCGGATGATCAGGCTGCGCAGTTGCTGCAGCTCAAGGATCGAATTGCCAAGCTGGAAAAACAGCTCGATCACGTTGCCGATTTGGCCGAAGTCGAAACCAATAGCGCAGTGATTCGTCAGCCCCCACCTGCTACACCAGCTCCCGCGAGTGCAGTTTCTAAGGCAGATAAAAAGAACTGGAGCGCTGGATGGTTCTTGTCCTTGCTGCTTCTGCCTCTGGCTTGGTGGATCTGGAGACGCCGGGCATGGGCGCGAGAGCAGGACGCTTACAGCTCTATTTTTGCCCCGACGGAGATACGCGCGCCTGAGCCGGTTGCAGAGCCTGCTCCGGTATCGGACACGAATCACGATTGGCGTGATGACGAAATGGCTGTTGTTTCGCCGGGTAATGTTGGCGAAGAAATTCAGCTGTTGCTCGATCATGGATTGACTGCGCAGGCGCTTGAATTGCTCAAAGATGAAATCCGAATCCGGCCATCGGCGCTGGCGATGTGGATGCGTCTTTTTGAAACCTGCGCTGTATTGGGGGATCGCGCCACTTTTGCTGAGTTTGCTGCGCGCTTTAAGTCACAGTTTGTGAGTGAAGCCCTGTGGCAAGAGGTGCAAAAGCTAGGCGCCAAATTGCATCCTGAAGAGCCCTTGTATCGTGAAGATCGCGAGGCTGAGTTATTGCCGGTGACTGAGCATGAGCCCAAAGGCAATGATGATTTCGATCTTGCTGAATATCTGGTTCCCGCAGTCAAAGCAGCTAAGCAAGATCGCCATTCCTCCCCTTCGCTGGATTTGCCGGTCTTGGATTTTTCTTCTGAACGGGCGGATCGCCAGCCAGATTATGAGGAATTCCTCTCCGATGATGCGCAGCTGAGCGCTATCGCTGAACTGTTAAAAAAACGCCAGTTTGATGAAGCTTACCTGCGGCTGGAACAGCTGCTGTATTCCGGAACGTTGGAGCAGCGTATTACGGCATCGCGCTGGCTGGATCGTCTTTTGCCCGTGCGCGATTCGCGCGATTAAGGCGCTTGCACGGCAAGTGGATGCTTGTGTGGTGCGGCAAACTTGGTGGTGTTGTTGTTTAAAATCAATGGATTATTTCAATTTTTGGGCGAAAAGGGGGCGCAATGCCCCCGGGTTTAGGTATGGCCAGACTCGTTTTTTAGCCATGTTCGTAGCGCGGAAATTTCCATTGGCCGGCCGTAGTAGTAGCCCTGTGCTTCGTTACAACCCAGCTTTTGCAGGATCTCAACCTGCTTGAGCTCTTCAACGCCTTCGGCAATCACACTCAGTCCAATATGTTGCGCCAAATTGATAACCGTCTCGGCGATGCTGTGCCCGTTTTGCTGGTTATGGAGTAGTTGCTCGACAAAAGCCCGGTCAATTTTCAGGCGATCCACCTTCAGCTGTTGCAGATAAGACAGCGATGAAAAGCCCGTACCAAAATCATCGATTGCCACCGCAACGCCGCGTTGATGAATGGCATCCAGCAGTCGCATCATGGTCTGGGGATCGTGCATGGCTACGCTTTCGGTAATTTCCAGTTCCAGATCACTCGGATCTATACCTGAGTCGGCAATCGCGCTATCGAGCATGTCGAGGAAATGTGGATGGCGGAACTGGATGACCGACACATTGACCGCCATCCGCAGCCGCGGCAGACCGGCTTGGATCAGCCTCACTTGCTCGTGGCAGGCGTAACGCAAAATCCACATGCCCAAGGGCACAATCAGCCCGGAATTTTCCGCGAGTGGAATGAAGCGATCCGGCGGCACAAAGAGGCCATCGTCGCCGCGCCAGCGCAATAATGCTTCCACGCCCACGGGCTGGCCATCGGCCAAATTGACTTGCGGCTGGTAGGCCAGAAATAGTCTTTCCTTGTCGAAGGCCACGCGGAGCTCTTGGAGTAAACGCACCCGTTCACGGATTTCCAAGTCCATTTCGCGGGAGTAATAGGCATAACGACCGCGCTCGACGGTTTTAATTTGCTTAAGGGCCAGTGACGCATCCATGAAGGCGTCAGCGCCTTTGCCGCAGACTTCCGCCAAGTTGACGAGACCCATCGAGGCTGAAATGCTCATTTCATTACCGTCGACGATAAACGGGCTCAAAAATGCGTGCTGAATCATTTGGGGATCGAGTTCATCGCTAGGGCCGAGCAAGCCAAATGCATCACCCGCTACGCGAGCTACCAGGCAGCGAGCGCTCAAGCGGGTGCGCAGGCGTTCCGCGATGGCTTGCAGCAGCATATCGCCAAAGCGGTGACCTAAGGCGTTATTGATTTCGCCAAAATGGTCAATATCAACCAAGGCCGCAGTCATGCTGAGTTTGTCGTCCGAGGCGAGTAATTTATCGAGTTCGGCAATGTAGTGCACCCGATTGGGCAGGCGCAGGAGTTGATCGTAAAAGGCGTAAGAATTCAGTTGGGCAAACAGCTGGATATTGTCCAGGCAGACCACGATATTCGAGCAAAATACCTCAAGCAGACTCAAATCAATTTTGGAATGCGGCGTACTCGCTTCGGTAAAGGCCGCCATGTCCTGCCCGGCTTGCCCCGGAAAAAACAATGCCGTGCCGTGATTGGAATAGATATTGCGTCGTTCTTGCAATGCGCGACTGAGATCTGTGCGGGCTTCTTGATTGCTGATTTCATCAAGCGGGCGTGAGATGAGTGGGGCATATCGGCCTGCTGCGGCAATGATGTAAAACGCATTTTTCTCAGGATGTGCTGGATTATTGCCGTTCTTGGCGCAAATCAGCCCTTCGGGCGGAATGCTCAGTAAGCCTGAAAGTTGGGTGATGACGCCCGTGGAAAATGCTTGCAGTCCATGTTCGGCATTGAGTTCAGTGCTGGCGCGCACGATGAGATCGAGTCCGCGCCGACTGGCGTTGATGGCCTGGATTTGCTCGTAAGAGCGCACTGCCGCGATCAGCGTGGTCAAGAGCTTGTGGCGGGTCAGCTCGGTCTTGGTTTTGTAATCGTTGATATCGTAATCACGGATCACTTCAAGCTCGGGTGCCTGACCGGGCTGGCCGGTGCGCAAAATGATGCGAACTTCTTCGAGCTTGAGTTCGCGGCGGATGTAGTCAACCAATTGCAAGCCGGCGTCATCGCTTTCCATCACCACGTCGAGCAAGATGACGGCGATATCGGTGGTATCGGTCAGTAGTTTGCGTGCTTCGGCGGCCGAGTAGGCGTGCAGGACTTCGAGGGCACGATTCAGGATGATGGCATTGCGCAGCACCAGCATGGTGGCATCGTGAACATCTTGGTCGTCATCCACCACCAAGATTCGCCACGTCCGTTCACTGACCTGGCCTTGTTCATCTTCGGTTTCTTCTGCGAACAGTAATTCATCATCCAGATCGGAATCCGGCATGGCATACCTCCTGGGGGATCTTGATTTGCTTTTTAATATGGCACTTTTTGGCATCCTTGCTGTTTGCTTGTGTTGGGTGGGTGACGTGTTAAGCACGTCAGGCTTAGACTCGACGCCATGCGAAATCCATCCTTTTGGGGTCACTTCCTGGCGTTGGCGACCATTCTGATCTGGGGCACAACGCTGGTATCGACCAAGACCCTCTTGGCGGTGCTCTCACCGTCCGAAATCATTGTTTACCGCTTTGTGCTGGCGTATGGGCTGTTGTTGCTGCTGTGCCGGGATGCGCTGGGCTGGCGTGGCTGGGCTGAAGAAAAAAGTTATATGGGCTTGGGGCTCTCGGGCGTCACCCTGTATTTCTGGGCTGAAAACGCGGCATTGCAGTACACGCTGTCGGCCAATGTCGGATTGATCGTTTCCTCCATTCCGATTATGACGGCGATGCTGGCGCATTTTTTAACGGCAGATGAAAAGTTTAGCCGCCGACTGTTGCTGGGTTTTTTGGTGGCCATGAGCGGCATTGCCCTGATTATTTACAACGGCCGTTTGCTTGAGCTTAATCCTTTGGGCGATGCGCTGGCGCTGGCTTGTTCGCTGTCGTTTACCTGGTATTCGGTAATGGTTCGCCAAGCGGGCGTCCAGTTGGGCAAGTTGGTGGTGGTGCGCAAGACTTTTTTCTGGGGATTACTGTGTGCCTTGCCATTGTGGTTGCTGCTGGAATCCCCTGATCCCGCTCGTTTAGCCGCGCTCGATCATGTGGCGTGGGGCAATTTGCTCTATCTGGCGGTGTTTGCTTCCGTGCTGGGTTATGGCATGTGGAATAAAGCGGTCTCTCTGATCGGCGCGGTGCGTACGGCCAATTACATTTACCTGATGCCGCTGATTACCATGCTGGCCGCTGTGCTGGTTCTGCGTGAACCTCTTACCTTGCTGATGCTGCTCGGAGGCGCCTTGGTTCTGGCCGGGGTTTACGTCAATGAGTCGCGCTGGTTGCGGCAGCGCTGACGATATCATCAGCGCTGCGCCCACATTAGCGGATTGTCAGCCGTGTGCCTGGACGTAATATGGAACCAATTTTGTTTTTACGTTTGAGCTCGGCCGCCGGGACATGAAATTTGTCCGCAATGGCGCTGAGTGTATCGCCCTTGCGGACGGTGTATTCCAGCCGGGATTCGCTTGGCTTGGTTGCGGCGGGGGACGATTGCACGCGCAAGCTTGTGCCAACGACGAGCCGATCAGACTTCAGCCCATTGATGCGTTTGAGTTCGTCGGGACTGATCTTGTTGGCGCGCGCGATGCTGTAAAGCGTATCCCCGGCGACGACGCGATGGTGGGTGGTAGGCGTCGCACGCGGCGCGAGCGCTTCATCGCTATCCCCTTTCTCAATCGGCACTCCTTTGCGGTTGGCGGCCAACGCAGTGAGCGTGTCCTGTTCTTTGCGCACGACATCAGAAGATTTCGGAATCAGGATGGTTTGCCCACGAGCGCGATTTTCGCGCGCCGGAATATCGTTGATGTCCTTCAGTTGCGCCAAACTTAAGCCTACGCGTTGTGCGAGTTGGGTGTAAGGCTCGCCTGCTCGGGTTACATAGGGCTGCCAGTTCAGTAGCGGTTTGTCATAAGCCACCAGATTTTTATTGAAGGTTTCGATCTTGTGTGCGGGCAGGACGAGTTGGCGCTCTTCCTTGTGCGCGATCACCGGGCGCACAAAGCCAGGATTGAGCCGCAACAGTTCTTCGACCGGGATTTCCGCCAATTCGGCCGCCACCTTCACGTCCATGTGCTTGCCTGGTGTAATGGCTCTGAAATAGGGCTTGTTGGGCAAAGTCAGCAGCGCCACGCCAAAGGCTGCGGGATTGGAGATAATGTTGCGGATGGCAATGAGTTTGGGCACATAGTTGCGCGTCTCATTGGGCATCTTGATGTCTAGATAGCCCGGGTCGGGGTCACCACTGGCTTTCTGGGTTTTCTTGACGGCTCG
>CAXYUI010000078.1:0-7429 GCA_964291975.1 uncultured Formivibrio sp.
ACCGTAGTCGGTCAGGTTGGTGACCTTGCCGAACAGACGGGTGCTGTTCGGGTAACGGCGGGACAGACCCACCCACGGATCTTCGCCGAGCTGCTTGAGGCCCAGGGAAACGCGGTTCTTGTCTTGATCGAACTTGAGAACCTTGGCTTCGACTTCGTCGCCCACGGCCAGAACTTCGGACGGGTGCTTGACACGACGCCATGCCAGGTCGGTGATGTGCAGCAGGCCATCGATACCGCCCAGATCAACGAATGCACCGTAGTCGGTGATGTTCTTGACGATACCCTTGATGACTGCGCCTTCCTTCAGGGTTTCCATGAGCTTCTGACGCTCTTCGCCCAGGCTTTCTTCCAGCACGGAACGACGGGAAACCACGACGTTGTTGCGCTTGCGATCGAGCTTGATGACCTTGAATTCGACCATCTTGCCTTCGAACGGAGTGGTGTCCTTGATCGGGCGGATGTCGACCAGCGAACCCGGCAGGAAAGCGCGCAGGCCGTTGACCATCACAGTCAGACCGCCCTTGACCTTGCCCGAGATCACGCCGGACAGGATCGCACCCTTTTCCAACGCATCTTCCAGCTCGATCCAGGCAGCCAGGCGCTTGGCCTTTTCGCGGGAGAGCTTGGTTTCGCCGTAGCCATTTTCGATGCTGTCGATCGCGACGGTGACGAAATCGCCAACCTTAACGTCGATCTGTCCGGCATCGTTCTTGAATTCTTCGGTCGGGATCTGGGATTCAGACTTCAGACCAGCATTCACGGTCACGAAGTTGTTGTCGATACCGACAACTTCAGCGGTGATGACTTCACCGGCGCGCATTTCTTGACGGGTCAGGCTTTCTTCAAAAAGCGCGGCAAAGCTCATGATTTCAGTAGTCATTGATGGAATATTCCAAACATACCCGAGCGAGAGCTCAGGAGGGTTCGTTGCAAAAAGCGCCGGCAACCTTGCGTTGCCGGAGCACCTTCTTAGGCCTTGCGGCCACTCAAATTGATGCTTGGTACCATTCCACCACCTGATTCACAGCCTGTTCGATCGTGAGACTGGTGGTATCAAGGTACTTTGCATCGGGTAAAACCTGCAACGGGGCTACAGCCCGCGCTGTATCGCGTGCATCGCGCGCGGCGATGTCCTGCGAAATTTGCGCGAGACTAACAGATTCCCCCTTGCCAATCAACTGTTTATAACGCCGCTCGGCACGCGCTTCGACACTGGCCGTCAGGAAAATTTTCAGTGGGGCATCCGGAAAAACCACCGCCCCCATATCGCGACCATCAGCCACCAAGCCGGTGCCAGCGGCGAAAGCGCGCTGACGCTCAAGCAAGGCCGCACGTACCGCCGGATGGGGAGCGACCTGCGAAGCACCCGCCCCCATTTCTTCCGTACGGATCTGTGCATCAACGTCTTCACCCGCCAGCAATACAGATTCGCCTGCAAACACCACATCAAGATGCGCGGCAACCTGCGCCAGCGCGGCCTCATCCTGCCAGCTCACGCCTTGCTTTTGCGCAGCCAGCGCAGTCAACCGATACAGAGCACCCGAGTCGAGATAAGCAAAACCAAGCTTGGCCGCCACGCGCTGCGCAACCGTGCCTTTGCCCGATGCCGACGGACCATCAATCGCAATGACAGGCACCATGTTTACCTCTGACGTCGCGCACGCACATCGGCGATTTCAGCTTCGCGAGCGACTGCTGCGAGCTTGTCGAGTACGCCATTGACGAACTTGTGGCCATCCGTGCCGCCGAAGGTTTTCGCCAGCTCAATGGACTCATTGATGATGACGGGATATGGCGTTTGCGGCATTTGAATGATTTCGTAAGCACCGACATACAAAATCGCCAATTCCACCGGACTGACCTCCGTCAGCTCACGGTCTACGTGCGGGCGCAAAGCCACATTCAGCGCGTCCACCCCTTTGATGGCGCCGATCAAAATGGTGCGAAACAGCTCTTCATCAGCACGCACAAAAGCCGTGGTGCTGTCCTTAAGAAAGCGCTCGATCGCAGCCACGCTCTCGTGGGTCAGCAGCCACTGATAAATGCCCTGCACGGCAAACTCCCGCGCACGACGACGTGAAGACTTGGCTGCCGGACGGATTTTCTGGTTGGTATCGCTCATTGCTCAGACCGCTTTCAACAAATTGGCGGTTTCAACCGCAACCCGCGCTGCATCAGCGCCTTTTTCGACCATGCGCACTTCAGCTTGCTCATCCGTTTCGGTCGTCAGAATCGCATTGGCCACCGGAATGCCGGCATCGAGCGTGACGCGGGTCACGCCAGCGCCAGACTCATTGGCAACGAGTTCAAAGTGATAGGTCTCACCGCGGATGATGGCGCCAAGCGCAATCAATGCGTCGTATTTCTTGCTGGCGGCCATTTTTTGCAGCACCACCGGGATTTCCAGCGCGCCAGCGACGCTCGCCAGCGTGATGTCGGCATCAGCCACACCCAGCTTGGCGAGTTCAGCGAGGCACGCATCGCGCAGACCTTCGCAAACCGGGGTATTAAAGCGGCTCATCACGATGCCGATTTTGAGACCTGCACCGCTCAGATTCGGTGCGATCAGATTTATTTTCATTGCACTTCCTTTTCAAAGATCAAAAACGGTTTATTCCTGCACAAACCGTACAACTTCCAGACCAAAACCCGTCATGCTCGGCATTTTGCGCTCCGGCGACATCAACTGCATTTTGCCCACGCCCAGCGCTTTGAGCATTTGCGCGCCAATCCCGTGCGTACGCAAATCCCATTTTTTGGGCGCATCCAGCTTGAGATCCGGCAAGGCGCGCGCCACCAGATCGGCACCCGTTTCGGTGCGATGCAAGAGAATCATCACGCCGTTATCAACATCCGCAATCTTGGCAAGGGCACGTTCAATGCTCCAGGAATGCGCACTTGAACCCAGATCCAGCCAGTCGATTACCGATACGGGTTCATGCACGCGCACCAGCGTTTCGACTTCAGCCTGGATTGTGCCGCGCGTCAGCGCCAGATGGCTGTCGCCGGTCATCTGATCGCGGAACACATGCAAATCAAATTCGCCGGCAAAGGTTTTGACCTTGCGGTTGCCCACGCACTCAATCAGCGTCTCGGTACTACTGCGGTAGTGGATCAAATCGGCAATGGTGCCGATTTTCAGCCCGTGTTCTTTGGCAAACTCGATCAGCTGCGGCAGACGCGCCATGGTGCCGTCGTCATTCATGATTTCGCAGATGACCGAAGCAGGCGTGAGTCCCGCCATCGCGGCCAGATCGCAACCGGCTTCGGTGTGACCCGCGCGCACCAGCACGCCACCCGGCTGCGCCATCAGCGGAAAAATATGGCCCGGCTGCACAATATCGGCGGGCTTGGCGTTGTAGGCCACGGCTTTTTTGACGGTCAGCGCGCGATCAGCCGCCGAAATGCCGGTCGAAACGCCTTCAGCCGCTTCAATCGACAGCGTGAAGTTAGTGCCGTGCGACGAGCCGTTATTGCTCACCATCAAAGGCAGATTGAGCTGCTCGCAGCGCTCGCGCGATAGCGTCAGACAAATCAGGCCGCGGCCGAACTTGGCCATAAAATTGATCGCTTCGGGCGTCACAAAATCCGCCGCCAGCACCAGATCGCCTTCGTTCTCGCGATCTTCTTCATCCACCAGAATCACCATCTTGCCGGCACGAATGTCGGCAATGATGTCTTGAACCGGGGAAATTGCTGTATTCATTGCATGTCCTTTACTTGAGTCGCTGCTGCTTGGGCTGCACCGCATCCGGGGAAACCAGCGCATTCAGATCAAAACCACCTTTGGCCAGCACGCTTTCCAGCACCGGCAGCAAGGCACCCAATTTTTCTTCCAGCGCTGCGCGCACTGTATCGACCACCACCTGCGTGGCGCGCTCGATTTCTACATTGATACGCGCACCGGCTGCTTTTTCACCGAACACGGTCATGCGCCGCGTTTCTGGAATCAGCCAGACTTCAAACCAGCCGGCTTCTTTATTCACATCTGCCACCGTCAGACTCGCACCATCGAGGGCGATATAACCCTTGGCAAAGATGTAGCGCATCCAGTCGCCCGGCACGCCGATCTTCAGGCAGCAGTTTTCCTCGTACTGATTGACTTCGAGAATCGTCGCGCAAAAGTCCACATGACCCGAAAGCGGATGCCCGCCGATCTCAGCGCCATCCTTGGCCGCACGCTCAACATTCACGCGCGAACCGGCGACCAGATCGCCCAATGTGGTGATGCGCAGACTTTGCAGCATCACATCAAAACTGGCCGAATTGGCGTCGATCAGCTCGGTTACAGTCAGGCAAACGCCATCGACCGCGACGCTCGCGCCAATTTGCAAATCGACCGCAAAACCTGCAGGAAAACCAATTTCAAAAGTGCGAATGCCGCCCGCGTCGCGGACGGTCTTGATCGTGCCCATGCCCTGCACAATGCCGGTAAACATGCCCTACTCCTTCGGCGCGGCCGTGACCAGCAGCTGCCTGTATTCGGTAAATTGCAAAGTCCATCTCAGGTCAGGGCCGATGGCGGTTTTTTCCAGCACAGCGGGCCGTAACTTTTGCCCAAGCTCAGCCAGATCCAGACGCGCCACACCGCGTGCCGCATCGCCAATAATGACGGGCGCCTGATAAAGCACCCATTCATCAACCAGCCCAGCCTGCAACAGCGCGCCATTCAGTTCTGCCCCAGCTTCTACGGTGACTTCGTTACAGCCGCGCGCGGCGAGTTCTGCAAGCAGCGCCACCAAATCGACCCGACCATCCGCACCAGTCAATTCAATGACTTCAGCGCCGACTGCTTCCAGCGCCTGTTTTTTGGCGAGTTCAGCTTTGACGCAGGCGATCAATACGCGCGGCGTTTTGAAAATTTGCGCCGTGGGCGGCGTGCGCAGATGGCTATCAACAATCACGCGCAAGGGTTGGCGCTCAACGGCAAAATCGCGCACAGTCAGTTGGGGATCGTCGGCCAGCACAGTGCCAACACCAGTGAGCATGGCGCAGGAACGAGCGCGCAAGTGCTGCACATCGGCACGCGATTCGGGGCTGGTAATCCATTTCGACTGCCCATCGGGCAAGGCGGTGCGACCATCGAGACTGCAGCCGGTTTTAAGGCGCAACCACGGGCGATGGCGCACCATGCGCGCAACAAATCCCGCATTCAGCGCCAGCGCTTCGTCAGCCAGCACTCCACTGGCCGTCGCAATGCCAGCATCTTCCAGCATCTGCAAGCCACGGCCAGCCACCAGTGGATTCGGATCCGTCATCGCGGCAACCACGCGCGTAACGCCGGCTTGGATCAAGGCTTCGGCGCACGGCGGCGTGCGGCCGTAATGACTGCAAGGTTCGAGCGTAACGTAAGCGGTCGCGCCGCGCGCCAACTCGCCAGCCATGCGCAGCGCATGGACTTCGGCGTGCGGCTCGCCCGCGCGCACATGCCAGCCCTCGCCGACAATCTGGCCGTCACGCACGATCACGCAACCTACGCGCGGATTTGGCGTCGTGGTATTAAGCCCGCGCGCAGCGAGTTCCAGCGCGCGGCGCATATAGCCCTGATCGGAAAAACTCATTCTTTATTGGCTTCGCGGATTGCGTCGCTGAAGTCCTCCAGATCCTGGAAGCTGCGATAGACCGAGGCAAAACGCACATAGGCCACTTTGTCGAGCTTGGCGAGTTCCTTCATCACCAGCTCGCCGATCTGGCGAGAAGCAATTTCACGCTCACCGGAAGCGAGCACCTTTTGCGCGATGCGGTCTATGGCTTCGTCGACGAGTTGAGTTGGCACCGGACGCTTGTGCAAGGCACGCTGAAAGCTGACGCGCACTTTTTCACGGTCGAACTCAACGCGCTGACCGTTCTGTTTGACGATCTGCGGCATGCGCACTTCAGCGGTTTCATAAGTGGTAAAGCGTTTGTCGCAGGAAGCGCAGCGACGACGGCGACGGATGGCATCCCCTTCGTCAGAAACGCGGGAATCGACCACCTGGGTATCAAGGGAGCCACAAAAAGGACATTTCATGGGAACAAATCCCCTGGGGTCAAAGAACGATCAAAGAACAAAAAAGTACCGAATCACTATTGGAAAATGGGGCGTCAGCCGGAAACCTGTTCCAGGCAGACGCCCCATTCCATTTCTAATTACGCGCCGTAAACCGGGAAGCGCGAAGTCAGCGCCTTGACCTTGGCGGCCACAGTAGCGATGTTGGCTTCGTCGTTCGGGTTGTCGAGCACGTCGGCGATCAGGTTGGCCACGGCAATTGCTTCTTCTTCCTTGAAACCGCGCGTGGTGATGGCCGGGCTACCGATACGGATACCGGACGTCACGAACGGGCTTTCCGGGTCGTTCGGGATGGCGTTCTTGTTCACCGTGATGTGCGCTTTGCTGAGCGCCGCATCCGCAGCCTTGCCAGTCAGACCCTTGGCGCGCAAATCCACCAGGAACACGTGCGATTCGGTACGGCCGGAGATGATGCGCAGACCGCGCTCGGACAGGGTCTTGGCCATCGCAGAGGCGTTTTTCAGCACCTGTTCGGCGTAGGTCTTGAATTCCGGCTGCAGCGCTTCCTTGAAAGCCACGGCCTTGGCAGCGATGACGTGCATCAGCGGGCCGCCTTGCAGGGTCGGGAACACAGCCGAGTTCAGCATCTTCTCGTATTCGGCCTTGGCCATAATCACGCCACCGCGCGGACCACGCAGGGTCTTGTGGGTGGTGGTGGTGACAAAGTCAGCATGCGGAACCGGATTCGGATAAACACCGGCAGCGATCAGACCGGCGTAGTGCGCCATGTCAACCATAAAGTAAGCGCCAACCTTCTTGGCAATCGCGGCCATGCGTTCCCAATCAAAACGCAGGGCGTAAGCAGAAGCACCGCCGATGATGAGCTTCGGCTTGGTTTCGATGGCGACACGTTCCATGTCGTCGTAATCGATTTCTTCGTTGGCATCGAGACCGTAAGCCACGATGTTGAAGAGCTTGCCCGACAGGTTGGCCGGTGAGCCATGAGTCAGGTGACCACCGTGGCCGAGGTTCATGCCCATCACGGTATCGCCCGGCTTCAGGATCGAGAAGTACACGGCTTGGTTGGCTTGCGAACCAGAATGCGGCTGCACGTTGGCGTATTCAGCGCCAAAGAGTTGCTTCAGGCGATCGATCGCCAATTGCTCGACCACATCCACGTGTTCGCAACCGCCGTAATAGCGCTTGCCCGGATAGCCTTCGGCGTACTTATTGGTCAGTTGCGAACCCTGCGCTTCCATCACGGCGGCGGAAACGTAGTTTTCGGAAGCGATCAGCTCGATGTGATCTTCCTGACGGGTGCACTCTGCAGCGATTGCTGCGGCGATTTCGGCATCGTACTTGGCGATGGACAAGGACTTGGAATACATGGCGTTGAGACCCTGGCTTGGCTAGAAAATGCGCGATTTTAGCACGGCAG
>CAXYUI010000079.1:0-7306 GCA_964291975.1 uncultured Formivibrio sp.
TCCAACGCATCGAACAGCCGCCCAAGCAGGATCTGGATTTCCCTGACGAAACGGCGCACGTCGTAGCGATCGAGCGCAGCATGCACCACGGCGCGCATATCGGGATAAGCCGCCAGACTCTGTGCGAATCCGGCCGGCCAGGATGAAGGCAGTTGCATGTTTTTCTCCAAAAGGGCGATTGAAGCGCGAATTGCACCAGCATGACAATGCCCAGTGCTCACCAACGACCTCCGCGCCCACGCCGGCGCACCATGATCGAGCACCAACCCGCCCGCCCCGCCTGAACATGCACAGCAAACACTCAGCAAACAATAAAAACCATTGATTATTAAGGACTATCAACCCTGGCACGCCAATTGCTGATCTGAATGCGCTTTCTAACAAGGAGAAGCTCTCATGCGTAAAACGATTCTTGCCCTCGCCCTGTCCGCCGCCCTGCCGGTCATTGCCCAAGCTGCCGAAGAAGCCAAGTCGCCGCACAGCCTGACCGGCAACGTAACCTTCGCATCGGAATATATCTACCGCGGCATCGGCCAAACCAACCGCAAGCCAGCCGTGCAAGCCGGCTTCGACTACGGCCATAGCAGCGGCATCTATCTGGGTACATGGGGCTCCAATGTCAGCTGGGTTTCCGATACGGCAACGACTGAATCCAATAGCGTGGAACTGGATTTTTACGGCGGCTACAAGGGTTCGGCTGGTGACATCGGCTATGACGTCGGCGTGCTGCAGTACTACTATCCGGGCACTTACTCCCCGGGCTTCAACCGCCCGCACACCACCGAGGGTTATGTTTCTGTCGGCTACAAAACGGTATCGCTGAAGTACTCGCATTCCTTCACCGACCTCTTCGGCGCCAAGACCCCGACAGGCGGGGACACCAAGGGCAGCGGTTACATTGATCTTTCCGGCAGCTACGAAGTCGGCGCAGGCGTCACCGTCAGCGCCCATGTGGGCTACCAGAAAGTCGCCGACTTCAGCGATGCTTCGTACACAGACTGGAAGCTCGGTGCGAGCAAGGAAATCGCCGGTCTGACCTGGGGTCTGGCTTATATCGGCACCAATGCCAAGGGCGACGCTGGGGAGTTTTACCACAGTGGCAAAGACAGGGATCTGGGTGCGAACCGCGTCGTCGCCACGGTTGGCAAGACCTTCTGATCGCATTTTCCCGAAGCAGTGCGCGCGCAGGGCGATGCCAAGGCATCGCCCTTTGCTTTTTGCCAAGCCACGACGAACAGCGGTCTGGCCTCGGCCAGCTGTGATAAAATGCGCCGTTTTTTGAACCGCATTCTGGAACTTGGCAGGCCATCATGGATCTTTCCGCACTGACCGCACTTTCGCCGCTCGACGGCCGTTATGAAAAATCGCTGGCTGATTTGCGTCCGCACTTCAGTGAATATGCGCTGATCCGTTGCCGCGTGGCAGTCGAAGTGGCTTGGTTAAAGGCCATTGCCGTCGAATCGGCGCTCACCGAAGTTGCCCCGTTCTCGGCCGCGACCATCGCCGAACTCGATGCCGTCGTGAACCAGTTCTCGCCGGAACACGCGCTGGAAGTTAAAGCCATCGAGCGCACGACCAACCATGACGTGAAAGCGGTGGAGTACTGGCTGAAAGAGCGCCTCTCGGGCAATACCGAAGTTAGCGCGGCCAGCGAATTCATCCACTTTGCCTGCACCTCCGAAGACATCAACAACCTCTCGCACGCCTTGATGCTCAAAGGCGCGCGCGAACAGGTGCTGCTGCCCAAGATCAGCGAAATCATCGCCCGCCTGAAAGAAATCGCCCACGATTTGGCCGATGCGCCGATGATGAGCCGCACCCACGGCCAACCGGCCACGCCGACGACCATGGGCAAGGAATTTGCCAACGTGGCGTTCCGTCTGGAGCGCCAGTTCGCCCGCATCGAAAAGACTGAAATCCTCGGCAAGATCAACGGCGCGGTCGGCAACTACAACGCCCACCTGTCGGCTTATCCCGATTTTGATTGGGAAAACTTCTGCCGCCGCTTTGTCGAATCGCTGGGTATTGGTTTTAACCCGTACACGATCCAGATCGAGCCGCACGATTACATGAGCGAGCTCTACGACAACTTCGCGCGCGTGAACACCATCTTGGTCGACATGAACCGCGACATCTGGGGCTATATCTCGCTGGGCTTTTTCAAGCAGAAGGTCAACAAGAACGAAGTCGGCTCGTCGACCATGCCGCACAAGGTCAACCCGATCGACTTCGAAAATTCCGAAGGCAATCTCGGCATGGCCAACGCCCTGTTGATCCACCTTTCGCAAAAGCTGCCGGTTTCGCGCTGGCAGCGTGACCTGACCGATTCGACCGTGCTGCGCAATATGGGCGTGGGTCTGGGCTACAGCCTCTTGGGCTATGTGTCTTGCCTGAAAGGCCTGAACAAGCTCTTGGCGGATCGTCAGGCCATGCTCGACGATTTGAACGCCAACTGGGAAGTGCTGGCTGAGCCGATCCAGACCGTGATGCGCCGCTATGGCGTGCCGAACCCGTACGAACAGCTCAAGGAACTGACCCGCGGCAAGAGCGGCATTACCCGCGAAGCGCTGGCGGTGTTCATCGACGGATTGGCCATTCCGGCGGCAGAGAAGGCACGATTGAAAGAGCTGACGCCGTGGTCTTACATCGGCAAGGCCACTGAACTCGCACAGCGCATCTAAGCGCGGATTTTCCGGGAGAAACGCATGAAAAAGCTTGTGCTTGTAGGGATCGCCGCAGGAGCCACCGTACTGGCCGCCACGACCGCCTATGTGGGCGGAGCGGTCTGGGCGGGCAAAGCTGCCGAGCAATCGCTGCAAAAACAACATGAATGGCTCGCCGGCCAGCCTTATTTCGTCGTCAAATCCCGGAAATACCAGCGTGGCTGGTTCTCGTCGACCGAGAACACCACGCTGGCCATCAACCCGGAGCTGTATCGCTATTTCCTGCAAAAAGAAGGCGAGGCGCTGCCGGAATTCGAGATCAGCTACACCCACCGCATCCAGCACGGCCCCTTGCCGCTGTTGAGTCAGTTCAACCCGCACCCCTACAAGGCCGTGGTGGTGACCGAGTTCCACTTTGCGCCAGAAACCCGCAAAAAGATCGACCAGATCTTTGGCAAACAAGCGCCGATCGAAATCGAAAACCGCATCGGCTTCAACGATGACGGTACGATGCGCGTTCGCATCCCGGCCTTTGAATACGAAGAAGCCATCTCCGGCGTCAAGGCCGAATGGCGCGGACTGAACGCCACGCTGGCCTACGGCGGGGACTACAACCGCATCGACCTGACCGGCAATGTGCCGGGCTTTAAGGGCGATGCCAAACAACACGGCCATGTCGCACTCGATCATTTGCAACTGGAAATGAACCAGAAGCGCGGCCGCGCCGGCCTGATGGTCGGTCGCACGCACGCCCAGCTCGGCCAGTTCGGCCTCCAGATGCAACACGAAGACCAACCCTTTGCCCTGGGATTGGAAAAACTGGCGTACATCGGTCAACTCGGCGAACAAGGCGACTATCTGAACGGGGTCGCGGACATCAAACTGGCCAAGCTCACCCTCGATGGCCAGAGCTACGGTCCGATTGATATTCAAGCCGAAGCAAACCACCTGCACGGCCCGACGCTGCATGCGCTCAGCCAGGAGTTCACGCGCCTGCAAAAATCCAGCCTGACGCAAGAACAGCTGTCCGATGAGGTGATCAAACTGGCGCAAACGCATGGCACACCGCTTTTGGTGCACGATCCGGAATTCGCCATCAAGAAGCTCGACATCGACCTGCCCGATGGCAAAATCCATTTTGCTGGCGCAGTCGGCATCAAGGGCTTTAAGGAAGAAGACCTGAAGAACGCACCGCAACTGATCGGCAAACTCAACGCCCACGCTGATTTCACCGTGCCGCGCAAAGTAGTCGAAACCGTGGTGCGCTGGCAGTTCCGCAGCCAGCTCGGCGGCAAGGGCAATATCAGCGAAGCCGATCTCGACTATCTGGCCGAACAACTGGTCGAAGGCCAGATCAATCGCCTGGCTGAGCAGCAATTAATCCGCATCGAAGGCGACAAGCTCGCCGCCACGGCCAGCTTGAAGGGCGGGAAGTTCACCCTGAACGGCGCTGAAGTGCCGCTCCCCTGGCAGCCGCAGTAAGCCCTCCCAAAAAAAACCTCATCCCAAGGGATGAGGTTTTTTCTTATACGATCTGCACTCAAGCAAAGTAATCGGCTTCGGCAAACCCCTTGCCTTGCGCATCCTTGGCGGAAAGCTGCGGGATCAGATCAGCCGGAATCTGCCAGTCGATGTTCAGGGTGGGATCGTTCCAGACAATGCAGCGCTCATGCGCCGGCGCCCAGTAGTCGGTGGTCTTGTAGAGAAATTCCGCCACGTCCGAGAGCACCACAAAACCATGCGCGAAGCCTTCCGGAATCCACAACTGGCGTTTGTTTTCCGCCGACAGCAGCACCGTCACCACCTGGCCGAAAGTCGGCGAGGATTGGCGCAAATCCACCGCCACATCGAGCACTTCGCCCACCGCCACGCGCACCAGCTTGCCTTGCGGCTGCTGGATTTGATAATGCAAGCCACGCAACACGCCCTTGACTGAGCGCGAATGGTTGTCCTGCACGAAATTGGTTTTATAACCAATCGCCTCATCAAAACGGGCCTGATTGAAGCTCTCGTAAAAAAAGCCGCGCTCGTCACCGAACACCTTGGGTTCGATGATTTTGACGTCGGGAATCGCGGTATCGATCACATTCATTAGCGCACCTTCTCATTCAGAATGCCCAGCAGGTACTGGCCATAACCGTTTTTCTTGAGCGGCTGAGCCAGCTCTTCGAGCTGGGCGGCGTTGATCCAGCCCTGGCGGTAAACGATTTCTTCCGGGCAGCACACTTTGAGGCCCTGACGCGATTCGATAGTCTGGATGAACTGGCTCGCTTCCAGCATCGACTCGTGCGTGCCGGTATCGAGCCAGGCGTAGCCGCGACCCATGGTCTGCACCGAGAGCTTGCCGGCTTGCAGGTATTCAGCGTTGACCGTGGTGATCTCCAGCTCGCCGCGCGCGGACGGCTTGATTGTCTTGGCGATTTGCACCACGTCGTTGTCGTAGAAATAAAGACCCGTCACCGCGTAGTTGGATTTGGGTGCCTTGGGCTTTTCTTCGATGCTGATGGCCTTGCCAGCGGCGTCGAATTCCACCACGCCATAGCGCTCCGGATCGTGCACGTGGTAGGCAAATACGGTCGCGCCCTCGGTTTGCGCATTGGCTTTTTGCACCATGCCGGCAAAGTCGTGACCGTAAAAGATGTTGTCGCCCAGCACCAAGGCCGCCTGATCGTTGCCGATAAAGTCTTCACCAATGATGAAAGCTTGCGCCAGACCATCCGGACTCGGCTGCACAGCGTATTGCAGGTTGATGCCCCACTGGCTGCCATCGCCCAGCAGTTGTTCGAAGCGCGGCGTGTCCTGCGGGGTGGAAATGATCAGGATGTCTTTGATTCCGGCCAGCAGCAGCGCCGAGAGCGGATAATAGATCATCGGCTTGTCGTAGATCGGCAAGAGCTGCTTGCTGACCGCGATCGTGGCGGGATAAAGCCGGGTGCCGGAACCGCCGGCGAGAATAATGCCTTTGCGTTTTTGCATGACAAAAGTCCTTATAAGGTCTGACTGGGCAGATTGTCTGCCACCGGGTTTTATTGATTCAACAACGTTAAAACGTGCTCAACCTGCGCTTGCCACGAGGGTAAGGTCAGGCCAAAAGCTTGCTGCAGCTTTTCGGTCGACAAACGCGAATTAGCGGGGCGCGGCGCAGGCAAAGGGTAGGCGCTGGTCGGGATCGGCGCGATCTCGGCAACCTTGAACACCAAACCTCGGCGACGCGCAGATTCAACCACGTAGTTCGCATAGCCATGCCAGCTTGTCACCCCTTGTGAGACCAAGTGGTACAAACCATACGGGAAAGGAGTCAGGGGCGAAGCATAGGGCGTAGCCACCTCTCGCCCTTCTTGCCAATACCGCGCCACCATCTGCGCAGTCACGTCGGCCAGCAAAGCGGCTGAAGTTGGCGCACCGAACTGGTCAGCCACGATCTTCAACGCCTCACGCTCGCCGGCAAGTCGCAACATGGTTTTCAAAAAATTCGCGCCGTGCGCGCCAAATACCCAGCTGGTGCGCAAAATGAGATGTCTTGGATTCGCCGCAGCAACGGCGCGCTCACCGGCCAGCTTGGTCTGGCCATAAACCGATTGCGGATTCGGTAGATCAGCCTCGGTGTAAATGCCTTCTTTGCGGCCATCGAACACATAATCGGTTGAGTAATGAACGATCAATGCGCCTAACTTGGCAGCTTCTTCGGCAAAAACGCCAGCCGCCGTGGCATTGATCGCCTCGGCGACTTGTGGCTCGCTCTCAGCCTTATCAACTGCGGTATACGCAGCCGGATTGACAATCACATCAGGCTGCACCGAGCGCACCAAGGCTCGAATCGCATCCGGATTGGCCAGATCACACTCGTCCCGGTCAACCGCGATCACTTCACCCAAAATGGACAGGCTGCGCTGCAGCTCGAAACCAACCTGACCCTTTTTGCCGGTGACCAAAATCTTGGGAACAGCCCGTGCCTGCGATAAGGCATTTTTCTCTGGATTCATTGCGCGTGACTCCCGGCAGGCGCTGACCTGCGCATTTTATTTATCAAGCTGCGACGGCTGACTCGGTGATGCAAAAGCGCAGCGCCGCGTCAAAAGCTGCGAAATGCGGCGATTTTACGCAACTTTACACCGGCCGTGTCAGTGATCTTGCAGGCTGCTGGCAGCCACAACAAGGATGCGCACCGCTCGCCCCCTCACACCACGATCCCCGCTCGACACGGTATACTGGCGCGTTTTTCTAGGCTCGGCTGCGGGAACCTCTGCGCAAGCGCGTAGTCGATGAAACCAGCTTCAATCACGGCTCAGGCAAGGAAGAGAAATGGCGTCGCTCACGCTCAGAAACATCAAGAAAAATTTTGGCAAGAATCAGGTGCTCAAGGGCATTGACCTGGACGTGAAAGATGGCGAATTTCTGGTCTTTATCGGCCCGTCGGGCTGCGGCAAGACCACGCTCTTGCGCATGATTGCAGGCCTGGAAGTCACCAAAAAAGGCGAAGGCGAGATCAGCATCAACGGCCACATCGTCAACAAGATGTCGCCGGTACGGCGCTCGGTCGCCATGGTTTTCCAAAGCCTGGCGCTGTATCCGCACATGACCGTGGGCAAGAACATCGGTTTCCCGCTGCGCGTAGCCACGCAAGGCAGCCTGATCAGCCGCAT
>CAXYUI010000080.1:0-7266 GCA_964291975.1 uncultured Formivibrio sp.
ATAGCTGTAGCCGGGGTCTTTTTCGATTTGCGCGCGCCCCGACAAGATCACCGACTTGCGCACTCCCGCTGCTGGGACGCCGTCGTAGAGATTTTTCAGCGTTTCGTCGAGCAAGGTCTGTTGCTCGGTGATCTTTTCCAAGCCTGCACAGGAAGAGGCAATCAGCGCTTTAAGACGCGAAAGATCAAGCGGCGAGCGGCGGCCGTCTTCAGCCACCACATTGATGTCGTGATGCAGTTCCGGCGCATGCAGGGCGCGCTCGGTCGCGCGCTTTTCGCGATACAGCACATAGGCGCGCGCGACATCGTGTTCGCCGGAACGCATCAGCGCAAGTTCGACCTGATCCTGGATGTCCTCGATATGAATGGCGCCACCATCGGGCTTGCGGCGCATCAGCGCGCTGACCACGGCGTTGGTCAGGTTGGCGATTTGTTCACGTTGCGCAGTTGACGTGGCCGATTGCCCGCCCTGCACCGCCAGAAAAGCCTTGGAAAGCGCGACTGAGATTTTGGATGGCTCAAACGCCACCACATCACCGCTGCGGCGGATCACTTTGTAGTTTTCAAAAGCGATAGCGCCGCCAGCGGCTTCTTGATTAGCAAGCATGCTCGTGTCCTCGTTGTATGTATCCGGGTTTGTGCCTGTCAGGATACAGACACAAGATGTTGTGTTTTTTTGCGCATTGTGACACAAGAAATGGTTTGTGCAAGCCCCCCACAGAAATCACCACTATTCCCGCCATACTTGACAGAACCGCGATTTGGAGCTGGGGGATTTTTTCCCTTTATCAGCTTACGCTGCACCGCAGCACCGACATTCCTACGCTGATAAGGCCACTTTACTGGCAGCAAAAATCATGGGTATTGCACGTTTTCTATGTCGGCCATTCGCGTATTTGCGGCGTAGCTACCCGCTGCGCGTGCATCTGGTCATTTGGTTTTCCACGCTGACCCTGACATTGGGCTTGGCGCTGACCTATTTCCATCAGCGCGCCACCAGCCGCTTGCTGCTTTCCACCAATCAAGCCTCACTGCAACGCAGCGCACATGAAATCGAAAACCACCTTGAATATCTGACTCAACCGATACGCATAACCGTCCACGCGCTGGCGCATAAACGCTCTTTGCAACAAGCTCGCACGCTCGATGAACGCTTGGACGATCTCCCTTTTCTGCGGGAAATCCTGGATCAGGTTCCCATGCTTTCCGCGCTGTATATCGCCTATGAAAATGGTGATTTTTTTATTATTTCTCCGATCAAAGATGCGCCGCTTCAGGAAACGCCGGCAAATGCGGCTTATCTGATTGGCAGCATTTCTCAGCACACCGGCGTTAAACGCCAAGAATTTCTATTTTTCGACCATGACTTGCGCCTGCTCGAACGTCGCCCGGCAGAGGCTTATATGCAGTTTGATCCGCGCGAACGTAGCTGGTACCAAATGGCGCGCAATCAAAACAAGGGCTTGATTACCAGCCCTTTTTACACATTTCAAGCCAGCCAGCGGCGCGGAACCAGTTTTGCGCAGGCCAGCCCTCAGGGCCACACCATCGTGGCTGCGGATCTGGGCATTCGCGCGCTGGGTAATATTCTGGCCGCGCACAAATTAACGCCGTCATCCCATGTCTGGTTACTCGATGAAGAGCACGTTGCCATTGCGGGTGATCGTGAAGCTTCTGCACTAAAAACCGCCCTGCTCGCAGCGGGCAAACAGTCTCAAATCCGGGTTGGATCTCAAATCTGGCATGCCAATCGCTACCGGCTTCATCTTTTTGACGCACATTACGCGGAGCTGTTTTTTGCAGTGCCGGAAGATGAATTACTGGCCGGCGTGCAGACCTTGCGCCAGCAATCGCTTTTGCTGGCGCTGCTGATGGTGGGGGGTTGCTTGCCGCTACTGTGGTGGCAGGCTCGCCGTCTATGCCGCCCATTGGAACGCATCACGCGCGAAAGCGCCGAAATCAGCCATTTCCGCTTTGCAGATACCCCGATGCAGAGCAGTCTGATTACTGAAATCAATGAATTGGGACAAGCGACACAGAATGCAAAAAACACCATCCGTCGTTTTCTCGATATTGGATTGGCGCTTGCTTCTGAGCGTGACTTCAACGCCTTACTGGCGCGGATTTTGCGCGAATCCTCGGGAATCATGCGGGCGCGCGGCGGCATCTTGTATCTGCGCGATGCCGAGGCGGGCTGGCTCACCCCTGCACAAGCGCTCTGGGATGGCCAACTGGTCAGCGACATCGACCGCATCCCCGCCATTTGCGAAGAATTGCGCCACTATCACCCCGTCTTGCGGGCACTGCACCAAGGCATGCTAAGCCATGTCCTTGAACCCATTGAATTTATGACTTGGTTTGGCGCGCTAGGCGTCAGCGAAGAGCATATTTCCGCCTTAGCCATCTCACTAAAAAACCGGCAGGAACAAACCGTGGGCGTGCTCTTGCTGTTCGAGCATGAAAACGCAGGCCAGCATGTTTCCGAGATGATGGCACTGATGGAAGCCATTTCGGGCAGCGCGGCGCTGGCCATTGCAAGTCACCGGCTGATCCTGGAGCAGCAAAATCTGCTGGAAGCTTTTATTCAACTGATCGCCAGCGCCATTGACGCCAAAAGCCCCTACACCGGCGGTCACTGCCAGCGGGTTCCGGATCTGGCCAAAATGCTGGCCGAAGCCGCCTGCCAAAGCACCAGTACGCCGTGGACGCATTTCCAGCTGGACGAGTCGCAATGGCAAACTTTGCATATCGCCAGTTGGCTGCACGATTGCGGCAAGATCACCACGCCAGAATACGTGGTCGACAAAGCCACCAAGCTGGAAACCTTATACGACCGCATCCATGAAATCCGCATGCGCTTTGAAGTGCTAAAGCGCGATGCGGAAATTCAAGCATGGCAAGCCATCGCCGCCGGAGCGGATCAAGAAACAACGTTGGCCACGCTGTGCCAACAACAAGCCACGCTCGATGAGGAATTTGCCTTTGTCGCCCAGTGCAATCCGGGTTCGGAATTCATGGATCCGGGCAAAGTGGCGCGTTTGCGCGAAATTGCGCAAAGAAGTTGGCTGCGCACGCTGGACGATACATTGGGCATTTCACGCAATGAGGCCGAGCGCAAGCTGCGCACCCCACATCCCGCCCCCCCTGTTCTCGAACCCTTGCTGGCCGATCGTGACGAGCATTTGATCGAACGCGGGCTTTTTGACTATCCCGAACCCGAATGGGAATTCAACCTGGATGTGCCGCAATACCTCTACAACCGCGGCGAGCTCTACAATCTTTCGGTTGAGCGCGGCACCTTGACCCGCGAGGAACGCTACAAGATCAACGAGCACATCATCCAGACCATTTTGCTGCTGCAAAGCTTGCCGCTGCCCAAGCACCTGCAAGCCGTGCCCGAAATCGCCTGCGGCCACCATGAAAAAATGCATGGATCGGGCTATCCACTGGGCTTAAGGCGTGAAGAAATGAGCGAGTTGGCGCGCATGATGGCGATCGCCGATATTTTTGAAGCCCTGACTGCGGGCGATCGCCCCTACAAGCCAGGAAAAACATTGTCGGAAGCGCTGGGCATCATGGCGCGGCTGAAAGCAGATCAGCATATCGATCCCGATATTTTTGATCTGTTCCTCAATTCCGGCGTTTACCTTGAATATGCGCGCCGCTATATGAGCGCCGAACAAATCGACGAAGTCGACATTGCCCCTTTATTGGCGATCCGCCCCCGCGAGGCTGGCTGATTGCGTCAGCCGCCCGCTCAGCAAGATTCACCCAGCAAACTTTCCAGCTCTTCGCTCGTTTCCAGCCAACTCATTTCCAGCTCCTCAATCCGCGCTTTGACTTCAGATTCGCGGCGCAAGGTTTGCTGAAGCTCATCTTTGCGCTCAGGCAGATAAAGACCTTCTTCAACCAGCAAAGCAGTCAGCTTGCCGTGCTCAGCCTGCAGCGGATGCAATTCCTTTTCGATCTTGGCAATGCGCTGCTCCAGCGGTTTTTTAAGCGAGGAAAGACGCTGGCGATTCTCTGCTTCCAGACGCTTTTGCAGCTTGCGATCCACCGTTTCACCGGAAGCGGCCGGATTATCGGAGGCGTTGCGACGTTCCTGCGCATAACGGCTGTAATCGTCCAGATCGCCCTCAAACGGGCGCACCGTGCCATCTTCGATCAGCCAGAAATCATCCACCGTGGCGCGCAAAAGGTGACGATCGTGCGAAACCACAATCAGCGCGCCTTCGAAATCTTGCATGGCCAGCGTCAGCGCTTGGCGCATTTCGATATCGAGGTGGTTGGTCGGCTCATCGAGCAGCAAGAGATTGGGCTTTTGCCAGATCAAGAGCGCGAGCGCGAGGCGGGCTTTTTCGCCACCGGAGAACGGCGCGACCGGACTGGTCGCCATCTCGCCATTGAAATCAAAGCCGCCCAGATAATTGCGCAGCTCTTGCTCGCGCGCCATCGGATCGAGCTTTTGCATATGCCACAGCGGCGTTTCATCCAGCCGCAGCGCTTCGAGCTGATGCTGGGCAAAGTAGCCGATTTTCAGCCCCTTGCCTTCGACGCGCTGCCCGGCCAGCAGGGCTTTTTCCCCTGCCAGCGCCTTAATCAGCGTCGATTTGCCCGCGCCATTCACCCCCAGCAAACCCAGTCGCGCGCTACGCTCCAGACTCAGATTCAAGGATTTGAGCACGGGGCGGGCCACATCGTAACCGGCCTCGCCCGCTTCAATGCGCAGGAGCGGATTCGGGCTGGAATCAGGTTCGCGAAAAGAAAAGGTAAACGGTGAATCGACGTGCGCGGCGGCGATGCGCTCCATGCGCTCCAAAGCCTTGACACGGCTTTGCGCCTGTTTGGCCTTGCTGGCTTTGGCCTTGAAGCGGGTGATGAAGGATTCCAGATGGGCGATTTCGCGCTGCTGCTTGTCAAAGGCCTGCTGCTGTTGCGACAATTTTTCAGCGCGCTGGGCTTCGAAATCCGCGTAATCGCCGGTGTAAAGCACCAGTTTGCCGGCATCGACATGCAGGATCTGATTGACCGTGTTATCGAGAAAATCGCGATCATGCGAGATCACCAGCAACATGCCGGGATAGCTTTTCAGCCAGCCTTCCAGCCAGACCACGGTTTCCAGATCCAGGTGGTTGGTCGGCTCATCGAGCAGCAGCAAGTCCGAGCGGCACATCAGCGCTTGCGCGAGGTTCAGCCGCATCCGCCAGCCGCCGGAAAAGCTCGACACCGGCCGCTGCATTTCCTCAGTAGAAAAACCCAGCCCAGCCAGCAGTTTGCCCGCGCGCGCGGGTGCCGAATAGCCGTCCACCGCTTCAAGCTGCCCAAGGAGTTCGGCGTGGCGCATGCCATTGGCGTCTACTTTGGCCAGCTCCGCTTCAATCGCGCGCAATTCACGATCGCCATCGAGCGTGTAATCGAGCGCGGTGCAAGAGAGCGCCGGGGTTTCCTGGGCAACATGGGCAATGGTCTGGCGCGGCGGCATGTCCAGATCGCCGGCATCTTGGTGGATTTCATTGCGCAAGAGCGCAAAGAAGCTTGATTTGCCAGCGCCGTTGGCACCAACCACCCCGGTTTTACTGCCGGGATTAAGGGTGAGATCGGCTAGATCAAGCAGCACCTTGGTGCCGCGACGCAGAGTGAGGGATTTAAGTCGAATCATGGGGCGCGAGTTTACAGGCAAGGCCGGCCAAGGCAAATGCGAAAAACCACGTTTTCGATGATTTTTCGGTTGCCATCCGGGCATGAACCCGCATAAAATCTGCGCTTTCGCGGGCGTCGTATAATGGTAATACCCAAGCTTCCCAAGCTTGAGCCGTGGGTTCGATTCCCATCGCCCGCTCCAGATTAAGATTCGAAATCCTTGATTTCGAAAGAAAAAGCCAACTCCAATGAGTTGGCTTTTTTACTATCAGACCGCCCCATACCCCGATCAGGTCAATAACAGGTTTCGCATCAGTACATACAAGCCCGTACCCAACACAATGCTCAACAGCGCGTTTTTACTGCGCCACTGCAGAACCACCACCAGGGCGATGGCCATCAGCTCCGGCCACGGGCCATGCGAGTGAGACTTGGCGGGGTCGGCAGCCGAATGCACCAGCAACAACGTCAAGATCGCCCGCGGCAGGAATTCACCCAGCCTTTCGATCACCGAATGTTGCTTGAGCCATTGTGCCGCCACAAAAGGCAGCGCACGCAAGGCAAAGGTCACCACAGCCATGCCGACGATGGCGCCAAGAATATAGAGATGATCGATCATGACGGGCGAACCTTAGGCAAAACAAGAGCGCTGACAATACTCAGGACAATGGCGATCACCAGTGCGTGTTGCGCCGCCAAGCAAAAAGCCAGGGCATAGGCGAGCAGCGCGATCCACAGCGGTGCAGCGCTTTTACGGCTACGCCATTGCTCGACAGTCAAAACTGCAAACAGCGCAGCCAGAACGAAATCCAGACCAGCCAGAGTGACCGGCATCTGGCTGCCAATCACCACACCAATCAGCGTGCCCAGCACCCACCAGCTGTGATTGAGCAAGGCCAGAAGCGCCATCTGTCTTGGACAAGCCGAAGCAGGCAAAGTGGTCAGTACCGAATAGGTTTCGTCGGTCAGGGCAAAAACCATATACCAGCGCAAAAGTCGTTGCTGTGGGAAGCGTTGCAACAGTGAAAGTCCGTAGAACACATGGCGCGCATTGACGATGGCCGTTGCCAGCACAATGGCGCCAATCGGCATGCCGGCGGCGATCATCGGCACCATCATGTATTGTGCCGCGCCGGCATAAACCAGCACGCTGGCGAGCACCGCCAGCCAAGCCGCGCCACCCGCCTGAACAAACAGAAAACCGAACACCAGCCCGAGCGGGATATAGCCCATGGCCACCGGCGTAGTCAGCGTGGTGATCGAAAGGGAGGCGGGGGAAGTTGAAGTTGAATTTGACATGGCATCAACACGATAAAACCGAGGCGCAATTGTACGCCCACCGCCCTCGCCTTTCAGACGGATTCTTGCGGCAAAAAGCACCGAAAAGCTTGCAAGCCCGTTTCTGGCAGCGCATCGCCGCGCGGCATGAAACCGGCATCCATCAAGAAAGCGTGCTGCGATGGGTCTGCCAGCGCACGCAATTCAAACCAGCCATGCTCGCGAGCCAAGCCAAAGGCTTGCGCCAAGAGGCCCGCATCGGGCGCACCGCGCAAGCCCTCAAGCAAGCCTTCGCGGGTGAGCCTTGCATAGGCCATCAACTGGCCGCTGCGATCCCATTGCAAAAGAT
>CAXYUI010000081.1:0-7225 GCA_964291975.1 uncultured Formivibrio sp.
GCTGGACAGACCACCAATTTCCGCACGCCAGGCGGCGGCTTCGCCCCGGTTTTCGTGGTTTAGCCGGGTGCGCAGACAGAATCTTCAACAACGCGCATGCATCTTTTTCTGGGGCATTGCGTCTTCGGTGCATCATTCACTTTTTCATTCCTGAATCATGAAATCACCGAGCTTGTTGCAACGCTGGCTGATCGCTTTGGCGCTGCTGATCCCACTCTGGATTGCGCTGTATTCGCAACTGGATGCTTTTGCCAATGCCTTGATCGGACTTTTTGGACTCAGTCGCGCCACGGCGCTGGGTGAGGCGCTGCACTTCTTCTTTTACGACACGCCCAAAGTCTTGTTGTTGCTGACCGGCGTGGTGTTTGTCATGGGCGTGATCCAGACCTTTTTTTCTCCGGAGCGTACGCGCGCGCTGCTTTCAGGCAAACGTCTGGGTGTGGGCAATGTGCTGGCTGCAACCCTGGGCATCGTAACCCCGTTTTGCTCCTGCTCGGCCGTGCCGCTGTTTATCGGCTTTTTGTCGGCCGGCGTGCCTTTGGGGGTGACTTTTTCTTTTCTGATCGCTGCGCCCATGGTCAATGAAATCGCCCTGGTGCTGCTATTGGGGCTGTTCGGCTGGAAAATTGCCGCGCTGTATCTGGGTCTTGGCTTGGCCGTGGCGATCATCGCTGGATTGGTGATTGGGCGGCTGGGCATGGAAAAGCATCTGGAAGGCTGGGTACAAAAAATGGTCGCTAGCGGCGCAGTCAATTACCGGGCCGAATCGATGTCATGGACTGAGCGCTTGGCGGCCGGACGCGCGCATGTGCAAGAGATCGTCGGCCGAGTTTGGCCTTGGGTGCTCGCCGGTATTGCGCTGGGCGCGGGCATTCATGGCTATGTGCCGCAGGATCTGATGGCGCGCATCATGGGCGGCGGGCAATGGTGGTCGGTGCCGGTTGCGGTGCTTTTGGGCGTGCCGATGTATACCAATGCCGCAGGCATCATTCCGGTGGTCGAAGCGCTGATCGGCAAGGGCGCGGCGCTAGGGACGGTGCTGGCTTTCATGATGAGCGTGATCGCCTTGTCTGCGCCCGAGATGATCATTTTGCGTAAAGTGCTCAAGCCTCGGCTGATCGCCACATTCGCGCTCATTGTGGCGTTCGGCATCATGCTGGTGGGTTTTGTTTTTAATGCTCTGATCTAAAAGGAAAAAGAAATGAAAAACGTCAAAGTGCTCGGCAGCGGTTGCGCCAATTGTCGCACTACCATTCAGTTGGTTGAGGCCGTCGCCAAGGAAACCCATATTGAAATCGCGCTGGAAAAAGTCGAAGACATGGCCGCTATCGTGGCGTATGGCGTGATGCGCACGCCTGCCGTGGTGGTCGATGGCACGGTGGTGCACTCGGGTGGCATTCCAGAGCGCGCGGCCATTGCGAGCTGGCTAAAATAATCCGCTTCAGAGTCGACATTTTGGATCCCTTTGAGTTGAGGTTCATTTGCAAGGTATGGGGAACACGCAGCTATCACGCCCATGGCGCATCATCCTGGCGCTTGCGGGTTTGATTGCGGTTGGACTTGGTGTTCTGGGCGCTTTTCTACCCCTATTACCAACCACGCCGTTTTTGTTGCTGGCGGCAGCCTGTTTCGCGCGCAGTTCAACGCGATTACATGCATGGCTGCATCAAAACCGGCTGTTTGGCGAGTACCTGCGCCGCTACCGGGCTGGAGAGGGAATGCCATTGCGAGCCAAGATCGTTGCCTTGACCTTGCTGTGGTCTTCCCTGGCGTATTCAGCCACGCTGACCTTGCCCAAATATGGCTGGATGCTGTCGCTACTGCTGGTTTTGATCGGATTGGGCGTCAGCCTTCACCTCATACGTTTGCCTACCCGAAGAGCGCGCGATCATTGATGATCGGCCAAGATGTTTTTGGCTTTTGCTCAAAAATGCACAATGATTTATTTTTTGATATAATGTCTTTTCGAATTTAAATCCTTTTGGAGAAAACCATGACCGCCAGCTACAAGGATCTCGTCACCGGCATCAACGGCAAGTTGCGTGAATTTAGTAAGGAAATCCCGGAAACCATGATGGGTTTCAGCCAGATGGCCAAAGCCACGCATAGCGATGGCGCCATCAGCGCCAAGCACAAGGAATTGATGGCCATGGCGATTGCGATTGCTGCGCGCTGCCAGGGCTGCCTGGGTTTTCATGCCAAAGCTTGCGTCCAGATGGGCGTGACGCGCGCTGAATTCGAAGAAATGCTGCAAGTCGCCATTTATATGGGCGGCGGCCCGTCGGTGATGACGGGCGCCGAAGCGCTCTTGGCCTACGAAGAAATGGGCGGCGAAAAAGCGGCCTGATCTGTGTTGATCGCTTTAACAAAAAACGCGCTAAGATCGGCGCGTTTTTTGTTTCAGGCTTCGCAACTTTCGGTTAGCGCCAAGGCTTGGGCTTTGGTGCGCATTTCACCGATGCGAATCAGCCGCTGGTTGGCTGAGCCGCGCCAGGGCAGGGTGGTGGGATTGTCTTTCTCATACTTGCCATCAATCACTACATCCACAAACTGCATGATCTCCAAGTCGGCCACTTCTTCAAAGCGGTAACCCGTCCACAGCCAGATGTCTTTTTGCGGATAGCGGCGTCTGAATTCACGGCACAAGGTCAGAATCGCTGGCCGGTTGGCCGGCAAAAGCGGGTCGCCGCCGGACAGGCTCAAGCCGCTGTGCTTGGCGCATGCCGCCAGAATCTGCTCTTGCACTTCTTCTGTAAATGCTTGGCCGGATTTGCGATCCCAGGTCGAACGGTTATAACAGCCTGCGCAGGCATGCAGGCAGCCGGTCACAAACAGCGTGACGCGGATGCCTTCGCCATTGACCAGATCGCAGGTGTAAAAACGATCGTAATTCATGCTCACGCCTGTGTGGTTTCTCCGGCGTGCTTGACGCGACGGATCATTTCTTTTTGTTTGCCGGCATTAAAAGGGCGCGCGTTCGGGCTGCCCAAATAACCGCAAACACGACGAGTCACCGAAAGCGAAGCGCTGTCGGTATTACCGCACTCCGGGCAGGTGAAACCGGCTTCGGTGGTCAGTGTTTCGCCCATGAAACCGCACTTGCCGCAAGAATCGACCGGCGTATTGGTGCCGAAGTAGGGCACATGCTCGACGGCGTAATCCCAAATGGCTTCCAGCGCTTTCAGGTTGTGGCGCATATTCGGCAGTTCCACATAGCTGATGTGGCCACCGCTGGCGAGGTTGGCAAAGCCGGCTTCGAAATTGATCTTTTCAAAGGGATTGACCTTGCGGAATACGTCGAGGTGGAAAGAGTTGGTGTAATAACCCTTGTCGGTCACTTCGGCAATCTGGCCAAAACGTTCTTGATCGAGCTTGCAGAAGCGGTGGCACAGCGATTCGCTCGGCGTGGAATACAGCGAAAAACCAAAGCCCGTTTCACGCGCCCAGCGTTTGGTGACATCGCTCATGCTGGCGACGATACCATGCAAGAATTCCTGACATTCAGCATCATCAAATGGATGGCTGCCAAACATCAGTGTGCCGACTTCGTGCAGGCCGATATAACCCAAAGAAATCGAGGCGCGGCCATTTTTAAGCAGCGGCATGATGTCGTCTTGCGGATCAAGCCGCTGACCAAAAGCGCCTTCGGTGTACAGAATCGGCGCGACATTGGCCTTCACGCCTTCGAGGCGCTGAATCCGGCACATCAGGGCGCGGAAGCACAGTTGCAGTTTTTCGGCGAACAGTTCTTCAAAGCGCGCGCGATCGCCCTTGGCCTCGATCGCAATGCGCGGCAGGTTCAGACTGACCACGCCCAGATTGTTGCGGCCATCGAGCACTTCACGGCCTTCTTCATCGCGCCATACGGGCAGGAAGCTGCGGCAACCCATCGGTGAAACCGGCACGCTCGAACCGGTAATCTGGCGGTTGAGTTTGGTGGAAATGATGTCCGGATACATGCGCTTGGAAGTGCATTCGAGCGCGAGCTGCTTGATGTCGTAGTTCGGATCGGTCGGCTTCAGATTGATGCCGTCTTCCAGGAACATCACTAGTTTCGGAAATACCGGCGTGACGCCATCTTTGCCCAAGCCGCGGATACGGATCTGCAAAATCGAGCGCTGGATGGCGCGCTCTTGCCAGCTGGTGCCCATGCCGAACGAGAACGTCACAAAAGGCTGCTGGCCGTTGGAGCTAAACAGCGTGTTGATCTCGTACTCGCAGGCCTGCATGCCGTCATAGGTTTCTTTCTCGGTGCGCTCGCGAGCGTATTTTTCCGCTTCGGCAATGCCGTACTCATGCGCGATTTCGAGGTTCTTCTCGTAGGTTTTCTGCACAAACGGCGCAAGCGTCTGATCGATATTCGGAATCGTGGTGCCGCCGTACTGATGGCTGGCGACTTGCGCGATGATCTGCGAAGTCACGGCGCAGGCCACGCCGATCGAGCGCGGGCTTTCAATCTTGGCATTGCCCAAACGGAAACCGTTTTGCAGCATGCCTTTCAGATCAACCAGGCAGCAGTTGGTAAACGGCAAAAAGGGCGAATAGTCCATGTCGTGGAAATGCAGATCGCCACTGTTGTGCGCTTCCAGAATGTCCTTGGGCAAGAAATTGCTGGCGAATTGCTTGGAGACGATGCCGGCCATCAGATCGCGCATCACCGGAAAGACATTGGCATCCTTGTTGGCGTTCTCGGTCGTGGCTTCGATACCAGTCTTGTGCACAAGGCCCATCAGCTTGGCGTGCAATTCGGAACCACGGGTGCGGATCATGTCGCGGTCGTGGCGGTACTGGATATAAACGCGCGCCACATCCGGGCAGGTTTTCATCAGCGCGTTTTCGACCATTTCCTGGATGGCCGGAATATCGAGCGCATCCTTGCCGCTGGCGCGGCATTGTTGCTCGACTTGACCGGCGATGCTGAATGCGAGTTCCCATGGCGATGGATGGTTGGCCGCCCGAGCTGCGCGCTCGCAAGCTTCGGCAATTTTGGCTCCGTTGTATTTGACGACTGCGCCATCGCGCTTGGTAACTTGCAGCATTGTTTTAATTCTCCGTGTATCCAGTCCGAAACCCCGTTGTGCCATCTTTTGGCCATCCATTCAGGGTGCTTGCGCCCAAATTCGGGGGGCGTACTTTATTCGATTCGCCAGTGGGCTGCGCGGGTTTTTTTGCGGATTTCAGCAAGGAAATTTGTCTTGCATCAATGACAGATGCTTCCCGGTATTTTTGCAGCATCTTGTGTGTTGCTGCCCGGAAAAGACAATATCTTGTGTTTACCTTGCGATGCAAGCCCGCGGTAATTTTGCCGCGCCGCACCTAACCGTCCATCGCCCAGCTCCGGGCTTTGTTGCAAGGTTTGACGGGGATTGCCACGTTTTGATGGCTGTGTCGGACTTGCCACAGGCGCTTAGGCTGGCTTGAGCAGAACCAGTTTCAGATGCTCTTGGTCGACGGGGTGCAAGGTGAGTTGTTGGTAGCTGATCAGGCCGAGGCGGGGGTGGGAGAAGCTGCGCTCACCGCCTTGTCGCTCCAGCACGTCATGCTGTTTCCAGAACCGCGCAAAATCGGTGCTTTCGCGTGTCAATTCGGCCACCAGACTTTGCAAGGCCGGATCGTCCAGCCGCGCCCGGCAGTCGGCGCGAAATTCGGCGGTGATGCGGCGCGCCCGGCTTTCCCAGTCGGTGAGCAGGCTACGCGCTTGCGGATGCAAAAAAACATAGCGCAGCAAATTGGGCGTTTGCGTTGGTGACTGATCGAGCCAGCCCGTAAAGAGTTCTGCGGCCGGCGCATTCCAGGCCAGCCTGTCCCAATATCGACCCATCAGATAGGCGGGTGCGGCGATATGGTCGAGCATGGCTTTCAGGCTTTCTGGCGCGTCATCGGCATCGGCTTCGTCCGATTGTGGGTCGAGCCGACCTGCCATTTCAAAGAGGTAGGCGCGCTCGGAACGGGTGAGCTGCAAGCTGCTGGCTAGACGGTCGAGCACTTCGGCTGAAACACTGACATCGCGCCCCTGTTCGATCCAGGTGTACCAGGTGGCGCTGATGCCGGCGAGCTGGGCGATTTCCTCGCGGCGCAGGCCTTGGGTGCGCCGTCGGCTGCCAGCCGGAAAACCAAAGGCTTCGGGCGCTGAGCGCGCGCGTAAAACCTGCAAAAATTCGCCCAATTCCTTGCGCCGCGTTTCCATAAGAGATGACCTTGCTATCGTTAAGGTATTAGTTTGGGTACTAGTATAAGCACTTGCCTTGTTCTGGTATTAAAGAATCTCTAAGATGCGCCACAACGCTAATCCGTTAGCGCGGACAAAATGCAGTCCTGCTGCGGAAGATGCTGCCTAACATCCTGTTTTCAGAGTCAAATCAAGGAGTCATTCAATGGCTGGCAAGACGCTGTACGACAAATTGTGGGAATCGCACGTTGTCCGCGAGGAAAGCGACGGTACCTGTCTTCTGTATATCGACCGTCACCTGATGCACGAAGTGACGAGCCCGCAAGCTTTTGAAGGTCTGCGTCTGGCTGGCCGCAAGGCTTGGCGCAATACCTCGATCGTGGCGGTGCCCGATCACAACACGCCGACCAATAACTGGGATCGCGATATTGAAGATCCGATTTCCAAGGCGCAGGTTGATACGCTGGACGCCAACATCAAAGAATTCGGCTCGCTGATTTACTTCCCGTTCAAGCACAAGAACCAGGGCATCATCCACGTGATCGCACCGGAAAACGGCGCGACCCTGCCGGGCATGACCGTTGTTTGCGGCGATAGCCACACCGCGACCCACGGCGCTTTCGGCGCACTGGCGCACGGCATCGGTACTTCCGAAGTTGAGCATGTTCTGGCCACGCAAACGCTGGTACAGAAAAAATCCAAGGCCATGCTGATCAAGGTGGAAGGCCAGACTGGCGCTGGTGTGACCGCCAAGGACATCGCGCTCGCCATCATCGGCAAGATCGGCACCGCCGGCGGTACGGGCTACTGCATCGAATTCGGTGGCTCCGCGATCAAGGCATTGAGCATGGAAGGCCGCATGACGGTCTGTAACCTTGCGATCGAGGCCGGCGCACGCGCTGGCATCTTCACCGCCGACGAAACCACCTTTGAATACCTCAAAGGTCGCGAGCACGCACCGAAGGCCGAGCTGTGGGACAAGGCTGTCGAAGTTGGGAAGAACCTGCACTCGGACGCCGTTGCCCAATTCGACACCGTGATCGAAATGGACGCAGC
>CAXYUI010000082.1:0-7206 GCA_964291975.1 uncultured Formivibrio sp.
AACATGATGACCGCGAGCGCCATCCCAAATCCGTGCCAGCCGTTGGGCATGAAGCCGCCCAGTTCCCACAGATTGGTGATCGAGGACTGCGGGCCGCCCGTGCCCGAGACAAGCAAATAGCCGCCGAACATGATCATGCCGATAATCGCCACGACCTTGATGATCGCGAACCAGAATTCCAGCTCGCCAAAGAATTTCACATTGGCCAGATTGATCGCATTGATCAGCACGAAGAACGCGAGCGCGGAAACCCAGGTCGGAATCGCCGGCCACCAGAAGTGCACATACAGCCCCACCGCGGAAAGCTCGGCCATGCTGACAAGCACATAGAGCACCCAGTAGTTCCAGCCCGACAGAAAGCCCGGGAAGTCGCCCCAATACTTGTAAGCAAAATGGCTAAACGAGCCCGAAACCGGCTCCTGCGCGACCATTTCACCGAGTTGGCGCATGATCAGAAAAGCGATGAAACCGCCGAGGGCGTAACCCAGCAGCACCGATGGCCCGGCCATCTTGATCGTCTGGGCGATGCCCATGAAAAGGCCAGTGCCGATTGCGCCGCCAAGGGCAATCAGCTGGATGTGCCGGTTTTTGGGCCCGCGTTTGAGCTCTTCACCGGTCGAAACATTGTCAGTCATATGCGTTCCCTGTGATTCAGCAGAATGCGCCCTGCGCATTCGAAGCGCGCAGTTTAACGGCTTTGCCGTCAGGAAACGCAGTTTCGCTGCCTGAATCGACGCCAGGCCAGACCTGAGCGCGCCAGGGTTGGTATAAAAGCAACAAAATTTTCTGATTAACGCCGCGGAATCGCCGCCAGCAGGGTCTGCGTGTAAGGGTGTTGCGGATGATGAAACAACGCCTCGACATCACCCGTTTCGACGACCTGCCCGGCCTGCATCACCAGCACTTCGTCAGCCATGTGTTTAACCACAGCCAGATCGTGGGAAATAAACAGGTAGGAAAGCCCCAGATCATCCTGCAACTCGGTCAGCACATTCAGCACCTGCGCCTGTACCGAAACATCGAGCGCGAAAACCGATTCATCGCAAACGATGATTTCGGGTTGTAAGGTCAGGCAACGGGCGATGCCGATGCGCTGGCGCTGCCCGCCCGAAAATTCATGCGGATAGCGTCGCAGATCATCGGCCTGCAATCCCACCCTTTGCAAAAGGGTCACCATGCGCGCTTCACGCTCGTGACTATCCGCGCCGATGCCATGAATCTGCATGGGTTCAAGCAAGATTTGGCCGATGCGCCAGCGTGGGTTGAGCGAGGCATAGGGATTCTGGAAAACGATCTGCAAGCGCCGTTTCATTGCATGAAATTCACCCGCATCCAGTCGGAGCAAATCGCAGCCTTCGAACCAGACCTCGCCCGCGCTCGCCGGCGTCAGTCGCAACACGGTTTTTCCCAGCGTGGTTTTTCCCGAACCGGATTCGCCGACAATGCCCAGTGTTTTACCGCGCGCGAGCTTGAAAGACACATCGCGCACGGCATGAGTTTCATGTTTTTGCCACAGGCCAATACGGCGAGTAAATGTCGTCGAAATGCCGCGCGCTTCCAGCACGATCTCGTCGTTCAGACTCACGCCGCGCTCGCGTTCGCGTTCGGGGGATAGCGTCGGTTCGCCGTCGAGAAAATCGCTGACCACCGGCAGGTGCATGGGACGTCGATCCAGCCTGGGTCGGCACGCCAGCAAGGCGCGGGTGTAAGCGTGTTGCGGCTGCAACAGCACATCGATCGTCCGCCCCTGTTCGCGGATTTCACCGTGCTGCATCACCACGATGTGATCGGCCAGTTCGCTGACCAGCCCCAGATCGTGGGTAATGAACAAAATCGCCATGCCATGACGCTGTTGCAGATCGCGCAGAAGCTCGATGATCTGGCGCTGCACGGTGACATCGAGCGCCGTGGTGGGTTCATCGGCGATCAAGAGTTTAGGCTCGCACGCCATCGCCATGGCGATCATCACGCGCTGTTGCTGTCCGCCCGAGAGCTGGTGCGGATAGAACTGGGCGCGCACGGCAGGTTCAGGAATCCCCACCTCAGCCAGCAATTCGACCGCGCGTTGCCAGGCGGCGCGCCGCCCCAGATTGCGATGCAGACGCAACACTTCGGCGATCTGGCTGCCGACCGTGTAAACGGGGTTGAGCGAGCTCATCGGCTCTTGGAAAATCATGCCGATTTCATGGCCACAGCGCGCGCGCAGGCGCGATTTGGCTTCGCGCAAGAGATCCACACCATCGAACAGAATCCGGCTTTGCGAGGCGATGCGCGCTGTGTTCGGCAACAGCCCCATGATGGCGAGCGCGCTCACTGATTTGCCCGAGCCTGATTCGCCAACCAGCGCGGTGATGCTGCCCGCAGGTACCGCAAAGCTCACGCCTTTGAGCGCAGCCTGTTCGCGACCGTCTGGCAGGGCAAAATCGATGTGCAGATCGTGGATTGCAAGCAGACTCATGCGCGACCTCCTTTGGGATCGAGCGCATCGCGCAGACAATCGGTCAAGAGGCTAAACGCCACCACAAACAGCGACATGCTGCCCACGCAAGCCGCAAGCTGCCACCACTTACCCAGCACCAGTTCCTGCTGCACTTCGGCGATCATGATGCCCCAGCTGACCGAATCGACCGGCACGCCAAAACCCAAGAAACTGAGCACGACTTCGGATTTGATGAATTCGACCACCAGCATCGACAATTGCACCAACGCCAGATGGCCGACATTGGGCAGGATGTGCGCAAACATTTGCCGCCATTTCGACACCCCAATCGCCTCGGCCGCCTGCACATATTCCAGACTGCGCTGCTTGATGTATTCGGCGCGGATCAGCCGGTAAGTGCCAGTCCAGCCAGTGAGCGCCAGCACGATGATGATGGTGTTCACGCCACGCCCCAACACGGCGGCAAAGGCCAGCACCAGAAGGATGTAGGGCATGGCGGTAAACACGTTGTAAAACCATTCGAGCCCATCGCTGACCTTGCCGCCCCAAAAACCGCCAACAGCGCCCAATGCCACGCCGATCAACACTGCAATCGACGCTGCGACAAGGCCGATGGTGATCGAAACCTGGCTGGCGCGCAGGGTCTTGAGGACGATATCGCGCCCCCATTTGTCGCCCCCCAGCGCCAGCGCCGCATTCGGCGCGATCTCGTCTTTCTGGTACTGCCGCGCCAATTGGGCGACCTCGGCCATACGCGGCGCCAGCGGATCAAGCGCTTCGGCTCGAAGATCACTCAACGGCGCAAGCTGCGCCACCACGTTTTTGTCCACCTGCGCCGGGGCGGTCAGCAGCGACGGCCTGGCATAGGAGACGCCGACTTCTTCGTTCCAGCGCGCGCCCGGCCAGCCCAGCCAGCCCGCTAGCAGAATCAAGCCATAGGCGGCCAACACCAGCAGACAGATCCGCGCCACCCACCCCTGCCACAGCCGCGCGGCCGCGCCATACCAGAAACCCGTCATCATTTGAACTCCACGCGCGGATCGAGCCAGTGATAAAGCAGATCGACCAGCAGATTGGCGGCCATCGTCAACAGCGCCAGCAAGATGGTCACCGCCTTGATGACCGGAAAATCACTGCGATCAACCGCAGTGATGATTTCGCGGCCAACGCCAGGAATCGCAAAAAGCTGCTCGATGATGAAAGAGCCAACCACCAGCCCCGGAATCGCCATGGCCAAATGGGTGGCGATTGGAATCGCCGCGTTGCGCAGCACATGCACCAGCAGCACCCGCCCCTCGCCCGCGCCCTTGGCGCGCGCCGTGCGCACATAATCGCGACCCAGCTCTTCAATGATGAAGCTGCGATACAGTCGCAGACTGAAGGCGGTGGATACCGCCAGAATCAGCAAAATCGGCAGTTGCGCATAACGCCCCAGATTATCGAGTACGCCCTCGCCCCAGCCCATGACCGGAAACCACTCAAAGCGGTAAGCCAGCAGATACTGGCCGATCACCGCGTAGAGCAAGAGGCTGACCGACATCGACACCGTGCAGATCGTCATCACCGCGCGATCCGTCAGCGCGCCGCGCACCCGCGCCACCATCAGCGCCAGCGTCACCGCGATCAGCGCATCGAAGAGCCAGACCGGCAGCATGATGGTCAGCGAAACCGGCATACGGTTGGCCAGCATTTGCATCACCGGTTCGTTGGTCGACCAGCTACGGCCAAAATCGAGCGTCGCCACCTGTTTGACAAACAGCCAGAGCTGCACCCAAACAGGTTCATCCAGCCCCAATTGAGCGCGAATCGCCGCGATGCGCGCCGGATTGGGCATCTTGCCGGCCAGAATTTGCGCCGGATCACCAGCGACCAAAGTAAACAAAGTGAACAACAGCAGGATCACGCCGGCGAGCGTGGGAATCATCTGCCAGAGCCGGCGCAGGAAATAGGCAATCATTGCAGTCCTCTTTGCGCACGGCGGCTCAGGTCAAGATCGAGATATTTGAACTGCGGTTTCTTTTTCAGAAACACATGCGGGAAATAGCCGCGCACCCAGCCTTGCGCCAGATCCACGCCCAGCCGGTGCACGCGCGGCGTCCACGGCGCATAGGCGGCGATCAGGCGCTGCATGTCCAGAATCAGCGCTCGCCGCTCGCGGCTATCGGGCATCCGGCTGATGCGCTGGTACAGCGCGTTGTATTCGGGCAGATCAAAACGCGCATCGTTGCCCTGCCCCTTGTTCGGGCCATAGAGCAATTGCAGGAAGTTTTCGGCATCCGGGTAATCCGCGCCCCAGGCCGCGCCGGTAATCTGAAAGTGGCCGCCATGCAGACGCTTGACCAGGTCGGGAAAGGTGGTCGTTTCAAAACGCAGCCGTACATGAATCGCGTCATAACTCTTTTTCAGAAGTTCATTGAGCTGGCGCGCCGCATCGCCGGTCGAGGTCAGATAGCGCAGCGTCAGCGCGCTGCCATCTGGCCGTCTGCGCCAGCCATCTGCGCCGCGCCGGTAGCCATAGACATCCAGCAAGGCATTGGCCTGCGCCGGATCGTAGCCTTGCAAGGTATTGCGATAGCCCGGATCGTAGCCGCTGATGCCGGGCGCCCACACGCCTTGCGCCGGCATCGCCAGCCCGTTGCGGATGATCGCGGCTTCCTTGTGCACGGGGTAGGCCATCGCTAGCGCGCGGCGCAGCGCGATTTTCTCCGGCGTATACCCGCCGACCACCGGGTCTTCCATGTTGTACAGCTCGTAAGTCAGATCGGGCTGCGGGCCTTGCGCATAACGCACACCCTGACGCGCAAGCTTCGGCGTCAATACGCCACCGGGTGCGGCTTGGCGCACATAGTCGGACGAAAGCCCTTCGAGCAGATCGAATTCCCCGTTCAAAAACGCCAGCCACTGCGCTTGCCCGGATTCGACCACGCGAAATTCGATGCGCCCGATGGCGGGATGCGGATGGCTTTGCAGCTCGCGCAGCGCGGCCGCATCGACCTTGGCGCCAACCGGCAGCGCGTAAGTCTGGCGTCGATAGGCCGGATTGGCTTCCAATACCGTACGCGTGCCGCGTTGCCATTCGCGCAGCAGATAAGGCCCGGTGCCAACCGGATGCGCGTCGATGTCCTGCCCGTAGGCCTCGACGATTTCGCGCGCCAGCGCGCCCATGGCGGTATTGGCCAGCATGTGCGGCAAATTGAAGTCGGGATGCAGCAGGCGAATTTCGAGCGTGTGGCGATCGCGCGCGATCAGCCCAGGCAGCGGCGCATCGTAATCAAAGCGCCCTGCCCGGCTGGCGGCGGCAATTTTTTCATCCAGCCCCAGCACCTTGCCGCGCAAAAGAAAAGACCACGGCGCTTTGCCGTTCGGGTCGACCAGCCTCTGCCAGCTGTACACATAATCAGCGGCGACGAGTTCGCGCTTTTGCCCCTTAAAAACCGGGTCGTCGGCGAAATAAATGCCAGGTTTGAGATGCAGGATGAAGGTGCAGCCGCCGTCGCGAATTTCCGGCAGGGCTGCCAGCGTGTTCGGAACCAGCGTCGCCGGCTTCGCCAAGGGATCGTAAGCCAGCGGCGGCTCGAAAATATTGCCCATGATGACGTCGGAATACAGATCAGCCGTCGCTGCCGGATCGAAGCCGGTTTCCGGCGCGGGCAAGGGATAGCGCAGCGTCTTGGCCGGATCGGCGGCGAGCGCAAGCTGGCAACACAACAGCAGGATCAGGCAACGGAGCATGGCGGCGTTCTGCGTGGTCGGGTCGCGCCATCATATCAGGGTCGGCATGCTAGAATCCGCCATCCTTTTTTGCGCGCAAACCATGGCTTATCTCGCTCTCGACACCGCCACCGAACACCTCTCGCTTGCCGTGACCACGCCAAACGGCATCGTCGCACGCGATTGGCACGTCGGGCAGAAACATGCCGAACTCACCCTGCCGCATCTGGAAGCCCTGCTCGCCGACTGTGGCTTGAGCGTCGATGATCTCGAAGGCATCGCTTTTGGCAACGGCCCTGGCTCGTTCACCGGTTTACGCATCGGCTGCGGGATTGCGCAGGGCTTGGCTTTTGCGCGCGCGATTCCGGCGCTGGGCATTTCCACGCTGGCCGCGCTCGCCGCCCGTTGCGATCACGAGCGCGTACTGGCTTGTCTGGATGCGCGCATGAATCAGGTTTATTGCGCCGCCTATGTGCGTAGCGCCAGCGGCTGGCAGACCGAGATCGAACCACTGGTCTGCAACCCCGATCAAATTCCCTTGCCCCAAGGCGCGGGCTGGGTCGGCGTCGGCAGCGGTTTTGCCGCCTACGGCGAGGCGCTGACCGCCCGGTTGGGCGCGCAACTGGCCGGCGTAGAAGAAGGCCATTTCCCGCACGCGCGTGAAATTCTGGCGCTGGCGCTGCCGCGTTTTCTGGCTGGCGAAGGCCGCCCGGCTGCTGAGCTGGAACTGGTGTATCTGCGCGACAAAGTGGCGCTGAAAACCCATGAGCGGGAAAAAAAATGAAAGTACGCGCGCTCACCCTCTCCGATCAGGCCGAATTGGCAGTGCTGGACGCCGCCACCAACAGCCACCCTTGGCATCCGACCCAGTGGGCCGATTCGCTCGGCAAGCATCTGTGTCTGGGGCTGGAAGACCAAGGCCGGATCGTGGCGTCTTGCGTGGCGATGAATACGGTCGATGAAGCTGAACTCTTGCAGATCGCGGTCGAGCCGGCGCACTTTGGTCAAGGACTGGGTCAGCAACTGCTCGCGGCGCTCAATGTAGCGCGGTACCA
>CAXYUI010000083.1:0-7178 GCA_964291975.1 uncultured Formivibrio sp.
CCTGTGTCGTTTCTCCTGCGCCGGAATTGGCGATCGTGAGAGCCAGGCGCGGCGCGCCGGCAGACGGGGTGCGAATAATCCACGAAGATAAAGTGCGGGTTTTACTGCCGGTGCGCCACAGGCTGTTGTCTACGCCGGCGCTCTGGTCACGGCTGAAGGTCTGAAAAGCTTGCAGATCAAAAGGACGGCTGGCGCCTGCCAAGAGTGCGTCGATGCGCGAAAGCCGGGTCGCGCTGCTCACGCCTGTTTTGAATTCGGTGACTTCAGGCAGGCTTTGATCGAGATAGTGATTGGTGTGCGTGAGCACGCCCTGCCCGGCCGATTTGATCGAAAATCGCCCTTCCAGGCCGACTTCGACGACGAGCAGTTTGTGCCGGTCGGAGATCAGGTAGTAATTGGGCTTGGCCTTGGCAAAGAGTTGCATTGCATCGGCGGCAATCGCATCGACGCTGGCGTAATCAGTCAGAATCCTGCGCATCACGCCATGCGTACCGGTCTGGCTATTGCGCAGCTTTTTGGGCACATTGCTCGAAGCCGAAACAATGGTCAGCCCCTGTTCGTTCACGCCGGCTTTTAGACCCGGATTGTCATTGCCCACGGCATAAAGGCCTGCGTAGGCAAAACCACGCTCCGGAATCGTGCGTTTGAAAACCTGTTGATGATCCGGCGCCCAGTCGCGGTTTTTGGACAGCATCGTGCCGCCGCCCGCATCCTCGCCCGCCGCGCCCCAGAGCGTGCAAGCCAGAACCTGAGCCGGCAGCAAAGCCACAAACAGCCAGAATTTCATCACCCGCTCCCGCCATCGAAAACCGCCAATCTACCGCAAATCACGAACCAGGGGTGATAGCGTCAAGGCCCTCTCCCTAACCCTCCCCCGACTCCAAGGGAGAGGCACGCCGCCACTTTTGCTGCATGCCCAACTTATTCCGCCGCAATCTCGCGTAGCGCAATGTCAAACGCATTGACGCTGGGCGTGCGCGCGTAAATGCAGGTCTTGCCGGTTTTCTTGCAGTAATCCTTCACCTGCCAGTAGGCGCGATGATTGATGCAGCCGGCCTGGCAGATCACCGCATCCGCGCTGGAAAGCGTCGATTCGAGCCGGTGGAAGTTCTCTTCCTGCCCGCCGTCGTGGTGGATAAAGCGGCCACCGAGGCGTTCAACAAGCTCCCGATAATGCTCGACCGCGCTGGCGCGCCCGCCCACGCAGAGCACGCTGCGGCCTTCGAGCTGGATGTCGCACAATTCTTCCTCGAGCTGCTCACGGCAAACGGGCGGTTCGCTTGCGCGGATTTCGGCGTTGTGCAGTTGCCGCTCCAGCTGCTCGATCTGCACCTGCTGCAGACGCGCGCGCGTTTCGGCCTGATCGAGCCGGTGCTGGAGCGCGATGAATTCCTGCTGCTTGATCGCAAAGGCTTTGAGCTCCGCCAGCGTGTGTTCAAGCTTGTCATTGGCCGCCTGATACTTGCAAACCAGCGCTTCTTCTTCGGCGAGCTTGTGTTGCAGCCGCGCGACTTCTTGCGTTTTTTCATCACGAAAACGCGTAAAACGCTGCTGAATCTGCCCGAGTTCAGTTGTCAGTGACAGGTTTTCGTTCTGGATACGCGCAACCTGCGCCTGCTCGTGCCGCTGCAAGCTGCCCAACTGGTGCTGCAGCATGTGGATGTCGGCATAGACTCGTTGCGTCACCGTTTCATCGCAGCGCGGATGCGTCCACGCCGCCCACAGCGCGCCGCGCACACGCGGGGAATTTTGCGCGTCCTGCCACAGCGCCAGCAGCTGATCCGCCGTTTTGGCCGCGCGAAAGCGCTTGATCTCCAGCGCATGCCGTCGCTCCAGTTCACGCTGTAGGGTTTCGGCAAAGGGAGTGCGCTTGCCGCATAACTGCACCGCGGCGACATGGACTTCGTAATCGCAGGCCGAAGCCGGCAGATTGACGATCTGCTTCAAAAGCCGGCGCAGCTCGCCAACCTCAAAACACACGCCAATCAGCGGGCAAAAGCACTTGGTCGGCAATTCCCACAGGCGACGACGGCGGGAGTTTTGCGTCATCGGCGGATTTTCCTGCTTCAGGCCACACATGCTGCGCCCTCCTGCCTGATGCGCCCTTCCAGATACTGGCGCCAGTCATCGCGCAGATTCTGGCAGAGCGTGCGCAAATGCGGCGGCAGCTCGTCACACTGCTCCAGATAAGCCAAGCATGAGGCAATCACCAGCGCGCTGCGCGGATTAGCCTGAAGCCGCCCATTCGCGAGCAAATTGCCATGCATCTGGAAAATCAACTCGCCCATCACATTGTTGACACAGAGTTTTTCGACTTCAGCACCCATGACCCGCTCCCGGCGTTTACATGAGAACAATTCTCATTAGCCAAGCAACAAGTGTCAAGCGCCATGATAAAAATTTTCAATCCAGTCAATAAAAAACCCCGCTGAAACAGCGGGGTTCTGGGCAACAATTTCCAGTGAATATCAGGTCTCTTGCGCCACCGCAACGGGCTTGCCGGCCAGACGATCACGCACCAAGCCAATCCACTTCACAGTCGCATCCGCCATCACGATCACCGACAGACCCATCATGATCGAGGACAGGGTGATATTGAGGTAGTTGGCCTTGGGCAGATACTGGTGGACGATGGCCCAGTACCCGGCAGTCATCACTGAAGCAAACAGGTACAGCATCGGAACCAGGGTGACGAGTCCATGCCAGAGGCTGCTGCTGCGGCGCAAGATCAGGCTGGTGCCGATCGCCAGCGCGATCGAGGCGAGCAACTGGTTCGATACGCCAAACAGCGGCCAGACCGTGGCGATGTCGCCGCCGTAAAGCAAATAACCCCAAGCAAAGGACACAAACACACTCGAGCCAATCACGCCCGGCTGCCAGTTATTGTCTTTCAGCTTTGGATAAAGCACGCCAAAGAAATCTTGCACGATGTAGCGTGCCACCCGAGTTCCGGCGTCGATGGCGGTCAGGATGAACACGGCTTCAAACAGGATGGCAAAGTTGTACCAGTAGGCCATCAGATGATCCATGCCCGGCAGGCTGGAGAAAATCGAAGCCATGCCGACCGCCAGCGTCACCGCGCCGCCAGTGCGCCCTGCCAGATCCATGCCGACCATTTCCGAGAGCATGGGCAGGTCGATCACCGTCATATTCAGGGTCTGGAACACGGCCGGGGCGGAGTTGATCGCAAAATAGTCGGACGGATGCAGCACGCAAGCGGCGATCAGCGCCATGATAGCGACGAAGGTTTCTACCAGCATGCCGCCAAAGCCGACCAGCTGGATGTCGCGTTCGTTGTCGATCATCTTCGGCGTCGTGCCCGAGCCGATCAGCGCATGAAAGCCAGAAATTGCGCCGCAAGCAATGGTGATCGACACAAACGGCCAGACCGGGCCCTTGATGACCGGACCGCCGCCGTAAATGAAGTCGGTCAGCGCCGGCATTTGCAGCACCGGGTTCACAAAGATGATGCCCAGCGCCAGCGCGCCAATCGTGCCAATTTTCATGTAGGACGACAGGTAATCGCGCGGGGCAAGCAGAAACCAGACCGGCAAGGCGGCGGCGAAGAAGGCATAGATCGGCAGCGCAAGTTTGACGCCGTTTTCCGACAGCGTGAACCATTCGCCCACCATCGTGCCCTTGATATTGTCGCCAAAGGCCACCGCCAAAATCACCAGCGTCATGCCCAACACCGTCCAGTGTGTGAGCTTGTCCGGACGCGCCTTGATCAGTAAGCCGACGATCATCGCAATCGGAATGGTCATGCCGACGGCAAACGTGCCCCAGGGGTTGTGCTTGAGCGCGTGCACCACCACGAGCGAAAGGCCGGCCATGGTGATGGTGATGGTGAACAAAATCGCAAAACCCACCGCCACGCCGGCGATCGGGCCGATTTCAGCGCGGGCGATATCCGAGAGCGAGCGCCCTTGATGTCGCACCGAGGCAAACAGAATCACCATGTCATGCACGGCGCCGCCGATCACTGCACCAACCAACAGCCAGATCGTGCCCGGCAGAAAGCCGAACTGCGCCGCCAGAATCGGCCCCACCAAAGGCCCCGCCGCTGCGATGGCCGCAAAATGGTGGCCAAAAGCCACCCATTTATTCATCGGCACATAATCCTTGCCGTTATTGAGCGTGTGGGCGGGCGTGGTGCGATTGCCATTCAGGGTCAGGACTTTCGCAGCGAGAAAACCGCCGTAGAAGCGATAAGCCAGCACCAGAATGCACGCCGTCGCGACAATTAAAGTCAGCGCGTTCATGGATTCCTCCTCGGGTTAAAAAACACTCGCCCACTCTAGGAAGAAGAAACAAGGCGCACCGGGCTTTCTCGTCAGCGGTTTCAGGCAGGGTTGAGCGGTTGCCAATGGCGGCGAACGGCGCTCAGGGCAAGGCGAGATGATCCTTGAGTTGGCGCAGATAACGCCGGCTGACCGGCACGCGATGCCCGCCGCGAGTATGGATTTCTGCTGCGCCCAGCTCGTTGAACACCAGCTCGGCAATGCGATCCGAATTGACCAGATACTGGCGGTGGCAGCGCAAAAAAGGCGTGCGCGCTTCCAGAATCTTGAGCGTCAGCTCAGTCATGCCGTGCTGCTGTGCGCCGATCACCTGTACGCCCGTCGCCTCCGAGCTGACGTATTCGACTTCCGCCAGCGGCAACAAAAAAATCCGGTTGCGTCCCACGCAGGGAATTTGCTTGAGCGGCGCGTCCAGCCCCGCCGGCAGACGCGCGGGCTCTTTCTGGCGCAAGCGCTGCAAGGTTTTGGCGAGCCGAACCGGATCAACCGGCTTGAGCAGGTAATCCACCGCCTGCTCTTCAAAGGCCTTGAGCGCAAATTCGTCGTAAGCCGTCACGAAAACGATTTGCGGCAAGGCGGAAGGCTCGATCATGCCGACCATTTCCAGCCCGCTCACGCGCGGCATCTGAATATCCAGAAACACCACGTCGGGGCGCTCGCGATGGATCGCAGCAATGGCCTCGATCGCGTTGCCACATTCGCCGATCACGGCGATCTCGCCGCTGGCCAGCAACAGCTCGCGCAGCTCTTCGCGCGCGGGGGCTTCGTCATCGACAATCAGGGCGTTCAGCATGGCCGGGATTCTCCGTTTTCGACATAAGGCAGGCGGATCGAGACCCGCGTCAGCGCGCCCGGTTCGCATTCGACCGCGATGCCAAAGCCTTCGCCGTGACGAATACGGATGCGCCGGTCAACGATGTTCATGCCAAGACCTTCGCTATCACGTTCGTGCTCGGCAAAAAGGCCGGCGTTATCCGCCACCCAAAGATGCAAAATACCGCCCTCCTCCAGCCGTCCGCCGATTTCCACTTGCCCCGGCCCAAACAGCTGCGAAGTGCCGTACTTGATCGCGTTCTCCACCAGAGGCTGCAAGGTAAAGGCCGGCAGACGCGCGCTCATCAGTTCGGCCGGCACGGCATAGTCCACCGTCAGCCGGTCGGCAAAACGCGCCAGCTCGATCTGCAAATAGGCATCGACCTGCGCCAGCTCTTCCCGAAGGCTGACTTCGGCGCAGGTGCGCTTGAGGCTGGTGCGGAAAAAAGTCGACAAATGCTGAACCAACAGCCGCGCGCGCTCGGGGTTCTTGCGAATCACCGCAGCAATGGTGTTGAGCGCGTTAAAGAGAAAATGCGGATTGACCTGCGCTTGCAGAAGCTTGATTTCCGACTGGATCAGCAATTGCCGCTGTTCTTCGTACTTGCCGGCCAGAATCTGGGTGGAAAGCAGCCGGGCAATGCCCTCGCCCAGCGTGCGATTCAGACTGGTAAAGATCTTGCGCTTGGGCTCGTAGAGCTTGATCGTGCCGATCACCCGTCCCTGCTCGCCGCGCAGCGGAATCACCAGACTGGAGCCCAATTTGCAATCTTTGGAAATCGAGCAGCGATACGGGATTTCATTGCCGTCGGCATAGACCACTTCGTTGTTGGCGATCGCCCTTTGCGTGTGGCCGGACGAAATCGGCGTGCCCGGCAGGTGATGGTCTTCGCCGATGCCGGTGAAAGCCAGCAGCTTGTCGCAATCGGTGATCGCCACCGCGCCCACGCCGGTTTCCTCGCGCACGATTTGCGCCAGCTTCTGGCAATGCTCCGGCGCAAAACCCTGTTGCAGCACGCCGACCGCGCGCTCGGCGATGCGCAGGGCTTTGGCCGAAAAGGCGATCGAATATTTTTCCATCATCGCCTTGCGATCCAGAATCAGCCGCATAAAGAGCGCCGCGCCGACCGAGTTGTTGAGCATCATCGGCAAAGCGATCTGGCCAACCAGCTCGCGCGCCAGCGCCGTGGGCTGCGCTACCGCCAGAATGATCGCCATTTGCAGGATTTCGGCGACCAGCGCCGTTGCGCAGACCAATAAGGGATTGAACAGTAGATCGGTGCGCTGGCGGCGCATCAGATGGCGATGCACCAGCCCGCCCAGCACACCTTCGACCGTGGTCGAAATCGCGCAAGCCAGATCGGTGAAACCACCCAGTGAATAACGATGCAGCCCGCCCGTGAGCCCGACCGCAAACCCCACCAGCGGCCCGCCCATGATGCCACCGAGCACCGCGCCGATCGCGCGCGTATTGGCAATCGCCCCGCCGATCTGCTGACCCAGATAAGTGCCCATGATGCAAAAGCCGGAAAAAATCAGATAGCAGACCACCTTGTGCGGCAGGCGCACGGTGACTTGCATCAGTGGCATGAAAAGTGGGGTTTTGCTGAGCAGATAGGCGATCACCAGATACACGCACATCTGCTGAAACAGCGACAGCAGCAAGGCAAGCGAATGGGAATCCATGGACAATGGCCGGCGGCGAAAATGAACTCACCTTACGCGCCGGACAAGCTTTTCATCAAACTGGCGAGGGTGGCCTGTGGGCAGGCCGCAACAAGCGCGGTTCAGCGCACAAGCTGCTCGCCGGAAATTTCGGCCAGCGAAATCAAACCCAGTACGCCTTCTTCATTCAGACCGAGCGCACACGCGCTATGTTCACCCACGGCCTTGTAATGCTGGCCGCCCAGCAGCACTTCCACGCCTTCAAACAAAGTCTGCTCGGCGATCACCCGCGATTGCCGGGACAATTCGATCTGCGCTTCCAGCGTGGTTTGTTCTTCGCGGATTTGGGCAATGGCGGCTGCCAGCGCGCTCGCGGCTTTGCGGGCTTTTTCCACCGCC
>CAXYUI010000084.1:0-7108 GCA_964291975.1 uncultured Formivibrio sp.
ATCTTGTCATCGATGTCGGTGATATTGCGCACGAAGGTCACATCCAGGTTTGATGCCTTGAGCCAGCGGTACACCACATCAAACGACGACAACATGCGCGCGTGCCCCACATGACACAGGTCATACACCGTCATGCCGCAGACATACATGCGAACCTTACCGGCTTCGATGGGAACAAATTGCTGCTTTTCGCGCGCGAGGGTGTTGTAGACAGTGAGCATGGCGGATCAGATATCAAATAAAGACGAAAGCCGGATTCTAGCAGAGAGAGGCCAAGCAAGAATTCTCCCGGCGCAAATCCCGGATGATTCATGGGACAATGCCCGCATGAACACCACATTCAATGAATCCGATGCCGCCGTAACGTGCTCCACCTGCAAAGCCTGCTGCTGCCGGCTGGAAGTGATGTTGATGGGTGATGACGATGTGCCGGAAAACGCCACCGTTCAAGATCAGTGGGGCGGCTGGGTGATGCTACGGCTGGATGATGGCTGGTGCGCGGCGCTCGATCGCGCCACCATGCTGTGCACAATTTACGAGCGCCGCCCCCTGATTTGCCGCGAGTATCAAGCCGGCGACAGCGATTGCCTGGGCGAGCGGCGCTTGCACCGGATTTAGGGGATCCCGGACACCCAGAATGAAAAAGGCGGATTCCGACAAGAATCCGCCTACGCCTTGATGTGGGCTTACCGAGTTCAATCGGCAGGAAAGCTCTGGTGCAAAAGGCAATCTGGAATATCGCCCTGAAAATCACTACGGAAAAAACAGTTCAGTACATTGGAGCACTGCCGATACGCGCAGCGATCTGATTCTTGGTCATGCGCCACCGGATCAGTGAGCAGAATGCGGCTTTTAACGACCTTGCAAGAGGTATAGAGCGTGGGGTTATTCATCATTTTCTCATTATCGTAAGCAAGCTTGGTATCGCCATTCTGACATAGGGATGAAAAGCGCCAATGCGAACTATTTCTAAGCGTAAAAAAGTCGCAGTTGTTAGAGAGCTAGTCGCTTGGGCAACATGCGAATGGCTTGGGCATTCGAGGGTGAGAACACTTTAGCCGCCGCGGCTTGCCAATCCAGCCAGCAATAGCGGGTATGTTCACGCTCGGCGAGCTGAACGGTGATTTCATTGGGCACTTGCAGGCCAAACACATGCTCGGTATTGGTCGTCACCCCCGGTGCGTAACGGTGCCGCCAGCGCGCGTAGATTTCGTAATCCCAACTGCATTGCCAATCATGCAGCTCACCCGCACGAATGCCGGTTTCTTCGAACACCTCACGGCGCGCTGTTTCCAGCAACGATTCCTCACCTTCGCGGCTGCCCGTCACCGACTGCCAAGCGCCGGGATAATCGGCGCGCTCCATCAGCAAGATCTTGAGATCAGGCGTATGGATGATGACGAGAACGGAAACGGGTTGTTTGTAAGCCATGGGGCGCATTATACAATGCATCTGTTTCCCAAACCGCAGCACACTATGTTCGATGCCCCTGCCCTGCGCGCGCAATTCCCGATTTTTTCCCGCGAACCGGCGCTGATTTACCTCGATAACGCGGCGACTACGCAAAAGCCCGCTTGCGTGCTCGATGCCGAGCGCGCTTTTTACGAAACAGCCAATGCCAATGTGCATCGCGCCTCCTACCGGCTCGCAGCCGCTGCGACCGAGGCTTTCGAATCCGCCCGCACGACCGTCGCGCGATTTTTGAATTCGCGCGATCCGGCGCAGATTATCTTCACCCGCGGCGCAACCGAGGCGATCAATCTGGTCGCCCAGAGCTGGGGAAGCAATCAACTCAAGCCCGGCGATGAGATTCTGGTTTCCACACTGGAGCACCACGCCAATATCGTGCCTTGGCAGATGATTGCCGCGCGCACCGGCGCAATCGTCAAACCGATTCCGATCCTTGCCAACGGCGAACTCGATCTGACTGCTTTCAATGCCTTGCTTAGCGCCAAAACCCGGCTGGTCGCGATCACCCAAGCTTCGAACGCGATTGGCACGATGCCGGAACTGAACCAAATCATCGCCAGCACCCACGCAACCGGTGCACGGGTGCTGATCGACGGCGCGCAGGCCGTGGCGCACGCGCCGGTCGACGTGCAAGCGCTCGATGCCGACTTTTACGTTTTTTCCGGCCACAAGGTCTACGGCCCAACCGGTATTGGCGTGCTGTATGCCAAGGCAATGCTGCTGGAACAGATGCCACCCTGGATGGGCGGTGGTGAGATGATTGAACGTGTGAGCTTTAGCGGCACCACTTATGCCGCGCCGCCGACGCGCTTTGAAGCCGGCACGCCGCCAATCGCACAAGCGGTTGGGCTGGCTGCTGCGCTCGACTGGATCGGCCACCTGGATCGCAATGCGCTCGCCATGCACGAAACCAGCTTGCGCCAGCATCTGGAAGCCGGTCTCGCTGGCATAAATGGCGTGCGCATCATCGGCAGCACTGGCAAGAAGGCGCCACTGGTCTCACTGGCATTTGATTCGGCTCATCCTTTCGATGTGGCGCAGTTTCTCGATGCCCGAGATATTGCCGTGCGCGTTGGCCACCACTGCGCACAACCGCTATTTGCCGCCTTGAATGAAAGCGGATCGCTACGCGTTTCGTTCGCGGCCTACAACACGGCCAGCGAAGTCGATGCCCTGATTGATGCCCTCACCCACACACTGGAACTCTTGGCATGAACCGCACAGAAATCAGTGAACGCCTGTTGGCCGCACAGGGCTGGGAAGCCAAGAACCGCTTGCTGGTTCAGCTTGCGCGCGAACTGCCACCCTTTGCCGTTGAAGATAAAAATGATGCACATCAAGTCGCCGGCTGTGAAAGCCGTGTCTGGCTCAAACTGGATTGGCAGGAAGATCGAATCATCATCGCGGCAGACAGCGATTCACGCGTGGTCAAAGGCTTACTTGCATTGGTGTTTGCCGCCTATCAAGCGCGCAGCGCGGCAGAAATTTTGGCATTTGATTTTGACCATTGGTTGCAAGAACTGGGACTAGCCCGATTTCTGACGGCCTCTCGGGGCAATGGCTTGCGCGCCATCGTGCAGGAAATCCGCACTGCGGCAAATTGAACCCTATGCTGGACACTAAACGCACCCACGGCCTGCACCCATTACAGGATTTACCATGCTGACCGAACTCGCCCCCAAAGAAGCAGAAAAAATCTTGCGCGGACTGGTGATCCCTCCCCGCCCCACCGTATTGCTGCGCCTGGAAGAATTACAAAAAACGCCAAACCCGAATTTCACACTGATTGCACAAACCATTTCCGAAGACCTGACTCTCTCGGCGGCCGTGCTCAAAGCGATCAATTCGCCGTTTTATGGACTGACGAACAAGATCGCTTCCGTGCAACAAGCCTTGCAGTTGCTGGGTTTACGCAATGTGAGCAAGATCGTGCGCGGCATGTCGCTCAAACATGCCATCCATGCCGGCAATGCTGAAAAAATGGAGATGTTTTGGCTGCAATCGACCCGAGTGGCGCACTTATCCGAATATTTGGCTCGCCACCTGCATGGCATTGAGGCCGACGAGGCTTACACCTTTGGCCTTTTTCACAACTGCGGTATGCCTTTAATGCTGGGGCGCTTTGCTGATTACCAAAAAACCATCCAACAAGGCGAATCGCTATCACGCGCTGATTTTATTGCGCTAGAAAACCAGCGGCACAAAACCAGCCACAACGTGGTCGGTTATCTTTTAGGCCGCACATGGTATCTGCCTGAACACATTAACCTCGCCATCCTGAATCATCACCACTACGCCATTTTTGATCGTGCTATTGATCACCACGCACAGCCGATTGCCAATTTGATCGCGCTAGCGAGTCTCGCAGAACATATCGTCTGCACCCACTCAGGCCTGTTTGAACATACCGAATGGCGTCAAATCGAACCGCTTCTACTCAATCACTTGGGCATGATACGCACAGAGTACGAAGATCTGTCCGACGAAGCGCATTCTTTACTCGACGCCATTAAAAGTTAAAGCCCGCCAAAGCGGGCTTTAATCTGCAGGCAAATCCTTGCCCCGCATTACGCAAATGGGTGAAGGTTTATTTCACTTTGCGCAAAATGGCATTACCTTCATTAACCAGCTTCTCGGCGGCTTCGCGATCGCCAATTCGGCCATAAGCTACCGCTTCAAAAACTTCACGCATAAAAGACTGCACGCGCGGATGTTCAAAATATGGCGAAGGATTGTCGATCTTGGCATTCTTAACCTGAGCATATCCCTGCACTTCGGCATCAGACAGCATACTGGTTTTCTGAACCAGCTCCATGCCGGTCTTGGAAATAGGCATGCCACGCTCCGTGCCCAAAATCGCAGCCGCATCACGGTCAGTTAGCAAGAAGTTGACAAACTTCACAGCCACAGCCGGCGCTTTGGTGTTTTTACCGATGGCAAACATCATGGACGGCCGACCAAAATAGCCGCTATTTTTGGCACCAGGCATGGTAATGAAGGGTCCGACCTCGAATTTGGTCGATTTAGGTGTCGTACTCATCCGCAAACGCAAAGTGGAATCCCACGCATAATTACCAGCCCATTTGCCGGCAATCCAGTCTGCTTGCTGTTCAGTGGGTCGCCCTGCCGCGCCAACAGCGGCTCGTTTGGGCAGCGGAATAATGACGTGCTCGGCCGCAAGACGTTTGTGCAAAACAACCCAATCTTGCGCTTCTTCAATGGTCAGCGCGACTTTGGCTTGGTTTGGGTAAATATACGGTTTGCCTGTCTTTTGATAGATGTAGGCATGCGACATCAAAATAGAATCGTACAGATCACCATCCATCAGATAGTAATCATCACCCAGCTTTTGCTGGAAAATACGGCCAGCCGCAAAAAGATCATCCCAAGTTTTTGGCAAAGGCACGCCGGCTTTATCGAAAGTGCTTTTTTGCCAAAGGAAAACCCGCGCTGTAGAAGAAACCGGCAATGCATTCAGCTTGCCCCACACTTGGCCGCTCTTATAGGTTTCATTCAGGAATTCATTGAGCTTAATATGTTGTTTCTGCTGATACATGTCATAAAAACCAGTCCCTTGCCGCGAAAAGTTCGCAATCCAGGCCCAGTTAATTTGCATAATGTCGGGTTCGCTACCCTTTTCGATATCCTCAGTCAGCTTCTTCTGATAACCCGTAAAGTTGCCGTATTCAGCCTTGATTTTGACTCCCGGATTACGCTCTTCAAATAACTTAATGGCTTTCAAGGTGGACTCATGACGTGCTTTGCCCCCCCACCAGCTGAAACGAAGCACCGTATCTTCGGCCCAAGATGCACTGGTCAATACACCGCTGGCCACAGCCAGACAAGTCAGCATCGTTTTCAACTTCATCAGTTATCTCCTTATTAGAAACAGCGCACCAGTGCCTATTTCTTACGAATGGAACAGATACTAAATCGAGCTTATAAGCGACACATGTTAAACCCATTCCCGCCGTTTCAATAATTTTTGTCCGGTTTTTATCGCGCAAACCACACATGCAGCGCAGCCCCCTCCCAAGGCGGCCTCAATCCACACTCTGCCGCCCGCCTGCATCCGCGTCCGCCCGGTATAATGCCGATTTTGCCCTTCAGCGTACTTTCGCATGACCACTTCGATAGACCAGGCACTCACACTCCTTCACCAAGGCGACCTTGTTGGCATCCCTACAGAAACTGTTTATGGATTGGCTGCCGATGCCAGCAATCCGCGCGCGGTGGCCAAAATTTTTGCAGCGAAAGGACGCCCTGCAGATCATCCGGTCATCGTTCATATCGCTGGCCAAGAACAGCTGACTGACTGGGCCTGCGATATTCCGGATGAGGCCTGGACGCTGGCAAAAGCCTTCTGGCCTGGGCCACTGACACTGATCCTCAAGCGTCAACCGCATGTCCCCGATGCGGTAACCGGTGGGCAAGATACCGTGGGTCTGCGCGCGCCGAACCACCCACTGACCCAAGAGCTATTACGACGTTTCAAAGGTGGGTTGGCCGCTCCATCCGCCAACCGTTTTGGCCATGTCAGCCCGACCACGGCGCAACATGTTCGCGAAGAATTTGGGACGGCGGTGCAGTTGGTACTGGATGGCGGTTCTTGCGCGGTGGGGGTTGAATCGACCATTGTCGGCTTGACGGGTCCGCGCCCCACCCTTTTACGACCCGGGGGCGTACCGCGCGAAGCCATCGAAGCGCTGCTCGGCATTGAACTGGAACATCACCAGAAAAACACCACCGCCCAGATGCGCGTTTCCGGATTGCTGGATTCGCACTACGCGCCACGCACTCCGCTGACCACGGGTTCGCTGGATCAACTCAAGGCAGCGGCACAGGATGCGGCGGGGCGAGGCGAACCGATTGCCCTTTTACCTTTGGGAGTCAATATCGAGCTTGCCGGCGTTGCTGTGGCCACCATGCCCTCCGATCCCACACTGTTCGCGCGCGATTTATATGCCACGCTACGCCGCTTAGATACCCAAGGCTTTTCTGAATTATTTATGGAAATGCCGCCGGCATTGCCAGAATGGCTTGCCGTCAATGACCGACTCGGCCGCGCCGCTCATCGAAAACTCGATTAGATGAGTACCAGTTACGCCAACCCCGTTTTTGGGGAAACGCAAAGAATGGAGGGGCATGGCCGCGTACAATTCGCCCCTTCTGACCGACCTTGAGTGAATGCCATGGCTCCGCCCGAACCCAACCTCGCGCCCACTTTCAACGATTACTACGACCGCGTTCCAGAGTACATGACTGAAGTTTACGACTGGGCGTATGTAGATCCGGCGTGGGTACGACAATTGGATCGCAATATCGTCGTCAAAACCTTGTTGTTTTGCCAGGATCAGCGATTGATTCGCGCTTATCTGAATGAAATCCAGCCCGGCATGCGCGTATGGCAAATTGCCCATGTTTATGGCGATCTGGTTCGGCGCGCCGCAGAAAAAACCGGTTCGACGGGCACTTTTCACTTAACCGACGTGACCCCGATCCAAGTCGAGCACGGCGCTCAAAAACTCAAAGGTCTGCCACAAGCCAAGATGTTTTGGCATGATGCGGCCACCTTTGAAGGCGAAGGCGAATATGACCTGATCTGCAGCTTCTTTTTGCTGCACGAAGTGCCGGATGA
>CAXYUI010000085.1:0-7027 GCA_964291975.1 uncultured Formivibrio sp.
GACCGAGTTCCAGGCAGATTTTGGGGAGTTGCGTGGTTTTGCCCGAGCCGGTTTCCCCGCAGACGATCACGACCTGGTTCTGTTCGATGGCGGCTTTGAGCTCATCGCGCTTCTGGCAAACCGGCAAGTTTTCGTCGTAAGTCGGGCGGGGCAGGTTGCTGCGACGCTGGGCGGTGCGAGCGAGCGATTGTGCCAGCTGCTTGTCCAGATCGGCTTGGAGTTTTTCTGCTGCTCGCTGGCGCTTGTTTCGCTCGGCAATCTGGCGCATCAGTCCACGCAGTTTGTGCCGATCGGCACACTGGGCATCGTTAATCTGATCGGAAAGCGCTGCGCTGGAATTCATTGCCAAAGCCAAAAAAGAATCAAGGCGCGGATTCTACCGCGCCTTGGCGTTGGGGAATAATCAAGCCAGAGTCAGCAGCGCAACCTCTTCCTCGCCGCTGGTGATTGGAATAATGCGGGCGTTGAGAATGGCGGCCTCTGGATGGGCACGTTGCAGCATTCCGCTGCCGGTGTTTTGTAGTTCTGCCCAGTTCAGAAAGAGTGTGTCGATGGATTGGTCGATCAGTGAGGCCGCATCCAAGCCGAGCCGTTCGCACGCTGCCGTATTGGCAAACTGGATTTTTTGTCGGGAAACCAGCAAGAAAGCCAGCGGCAGCGCGCTGGCCAGTGCGCGAATCAGGTTGCCGTTGTCGACTAAGGCGGGCTCGGCGGCCTTTAAGTGACTGATATCGATGGCGCTGGTCAGAATGTAGGTTTCGTTGCCCCGCAAAATCGGCAATTTGGTCATGTCGAACCAGTGCGTTTGGCCTTTGCTGTCGATCCAGGAATCCATCAGCCGCACCGGCTCTCCACGTTCCAGCGCTTCGGCGTCGCCCGCTGTCAGCGGTAAATGTTCGCCATGCAAGTCGAGGTGGGATTGCACCAATAGATCGTGGCCGAGCGTGGCTTGGGTTTCCCGGTTGACCAGCAAGAAGCGGCCATGGCGATCGCGCACAAAAATCAGGCAAGGGCTGGTGTCGATAATTTGTTGCAGGAAAATTTGCTGGTTGAGCAGCGCTTCTTCGGTTTCTTTGATGGCATTGATTTCACGGATTACCGCGAGGCAGCTCTTTTCGTTCAAAGGCAGCAGGCGCGCTTCAAAATGGTATTGTTCACCATCGGGCGAGCCCAGCAGGTATTCAAGGGTATGCGGCTGATTTTGACTTTGCAGCTTGATAAGCGCCTCAAGGTACAGGCGGGATACTCGCGCCGGAAACAGGCTGGCCAGCCGGCAATCTTCAGCGCTGGGATTGGGGTGATTGCCTACGGTGGCTTGATTGAGCGCGCTGACGGTTCGGCTGGCGTAATCGATTTGCCAGAGGGTGTCGGGCAAACCTGCGCCAATGTCTGCGGACGGATCGGTACAATCTTCGCTTTGGGCTTGGCGCTGGAACGGGCGGAATCGGCCGTACAGTAATAGCGCGATGCTGACAGCCAGAATGGTGGTATGCGCCCAGAAAAAGGGATCTTGCGGGGCAAATTGGCCTGTGATTTGGAATCCCAACAAAAATAGCAAACCCGCAAATCCGATACGACAGGTCAGAGGTATTTTTCTGCAATCGCTCGTGAGGGGGAGGGGCATGCCTGTTCCTTTGTTGAATACATCAAATCTGGCGTGCGACGAGGGCTAAAAAATAGTCCAATAAGCACCGGCGAATGCGTCCGTGCAATTTTTGATCCAAAGACTCGGAAAACCAACACAATTGCAGCAGAATCCTGAGATTGTTCAATTCTCGATTTTATCTGTCAATCAATTTCAATTGCGCACGTTTCTCGGTGTTGCGCCGGGATGGCGAACCTAGATGGATTTCAAACATGGCTCTCACCTCTTTACAGCCCGCCTTGCTGTGGCGGCATTTTCAAACGATCGCTGCGATTCCGCATCCCTCTGGCGCTGAATTGGCTTTACGCGATCATTTGCGGGCTTGGGCGGATGCGCGCGGGCTGGAAACCGCGCTTGATCGCGGCGGCAATCTGATCATTCGCAAGGTGGCAAGTCCTGGCATGGCCGATCGGGTCGGGGTGATCTTGCAAGCGCACCTGGACATGGTCTGTCAGAAGAACAGCGGCCATCCGCACGATTTTTTTCGTGATTCCTTGCAACTGAAAATCGACCGTGGCTGGGTCTGTGCCGAGGGGACGACCTTGGGGGCGGATAACGGTATTGGCGTCGCCGCTGCGCTGGCCGCACTGGAAGATGAAACGCTGATCCACGGCCCGCTGGAAGTGTTGTTGACGCTGGATGAGGAAGCGGGAATGACCGGCGCGCGAGCGCTGGAGCCCGGCGATTTGCAAGGCGAGCTTTTGTTCAATCTGGATACCGAAGAGTGGGGCGAGTTGTATGTTGGCTGCGCCGGCGGGGTTGATCTGACGGTCAGCAAGGTTGAGCAAGACGAGGCGATCCCGGCGGGTTGGCTGACGCTGGATCTGGCGCTGACCGGACTCAAGGGCGGGCATTCCGGTTGCGACATCCATTTGGGGCGCGCCAATGCCGCGCGCCTGCTGGCGAGCTTTTTGCAAGGGCAAACGCTGCGGCTGATTCGCTTCGAGGCGGGCAATGCCCGCAATGCCATCCCGCGCGAAGCTTTTGCGACGGTGGCTGTGTCCGCAGCGGCTGTATCCGCGCTCGAAGCTGCTGCGCTGGAGGCGCAAAAGCGGTTTGCCCAGATCTATGCCGGCGTCGAGCAGGGCATCGCGCTCACCGTGCGGGCGGCCGCGCCGGCAACGCGTGGCTTGGCTGCCGATTCTGGCGCTGCGGTGCTCGATTTGCTGCTGGCTTTGCCTTGTGGCGTCGAGCGCTTTAGTCAGGCCGTGCCGGGCGTGGTGGAGACTTCCAATAACCTCGGAGTGGTGCGGGTAGAAAACGCGCGTTTCGAGGCCATCTTGCTGGCGCGCTCACTGATTGAGGCGGGGATGGAGGACATGGCGCAGCGTGTTGAGGCGGTTGCGCGACTGGCTGGCGCGCAGTGCACGCGCGCCAATGCCTATCCGGGTTGGCAGCCCGATTTGTCCTCGCGCGCTTTGCAAGTGGTTCAATCTTGCACGCGTGAGCTATTTGGCATTGATCCGGCGATCAAGGTCATCCATGCTGGTTTGGAGTGCGGTTTGTTGGGCGCGCCTTATCCGAATCTGGAAATGGTGTCTTTCGGTCCGACGATCCGCGATCCGCATTCGCCGGCTGAGCGCGTTGATATTGAATCAGTTGGCCATTTCTGGCGTTTGCTAACGGCAAGTCTGGCTCGCGTGCCGCAGCGCTAGTCGTAACTAGGGGGTGCTTTATGGCGCAGGCTCTGGAACTTATACATGATCCGGCGGCGCATCCACGCGCGGCACCGCCCCTTTTGTTCGTGCATGGCGCTTTTGCGGGCGCCTGGTGCTGGCAGGGCATGATGCAAGTCTGTGCTGCGGCTGGATATGACTGCCGCGCCGTCAGCCTGCGTGGCCACGGTCTCAGCCCTGATCCTGCGCACCTCAATCGTTACTGCATTGATGATTATGTGGATGACCTTGCACAGGTGGTGGCCGACTTACCAGTGCCTCCAATCCTGATTGGTCATTCGATGGGCGGTTTTGTGGCGCAGCGCTATCTTTCGCGCGGGCCGGTGGCTGCGCTGGCGCTGCTGGCCAGCGTGCCGCCCTACGGACTGGCTGGATCGGCTTGTTATCTGGCGGCGCTCAATCCGCATCTTTTGTGGTTGTTGAACTGTTTTCAGTTTGGCGCGCGACAAGAGGTTGATCTGAACGATGTGCGCGATTTGCTGTTTTCCCCCGCGATGGACGACGAATCTTTGCGCGCTTTTGTGGAGAAATCGCAGCCGGAAAGCCTGCAAGCCCTGTGGGATATGAGTTTGCCGCAACCGTGGCGGCTGTGGTCTTTACCTAAGCGGCCTGCGCTGGTGATCGGCGCCGGACTCGACCGCATTATTCCTGCCGCTGATGTGGCTGCGACGGCGCATGCCTTAGGCGTTGAAGCGGTGATGATCGAAGACGTCGGTCACGCGCTGATGCTGGACGCAGCTTGGCGGAAAGTCGTCGATGCGTTGCTTGAATGGTTGGAAACAAAACCTTGGCAAAACGCGTGAACCGATAAAAAAACACCCGGGAGCAAACCCGGGTGTTTTTTTATTCTTCGAGATTGGGCATCCATTGATGGCCGCATTTGAGGCATCGGCACGTGTATTCGGGGTGATGGCGCGGCAATTCGTTGCCGACGATATCTTCCATATTCGCGCCACACTCTCTGCAATGATCGACCGGATTGGGATCTTGCTCGGGATGATGGTGGGCATGGCTGGCCGGATGCAGATGCAAGAGTACATTGGCGGCCTTTTCGCTGTACTTGTTTTCCATATCGAAACTCCCGGCAAGACGGAACAGTTCTGATTTTGGCTGTGCTGCGCACAAAAAGCGAGCCGGGCATTCAGCCCGGCTCCGGTTTTAGTTTTCTACGCAATCCACAAAGTAGCGGGTTTCACCCTCATTTTTCTCGGCAACCAGGCCATGAATATAGGTTTCAAAACCAGGGAAGCGCGTATTGAACATCCGTGCAAACTTCAGGTAATCAACGATGGTCTTGTTGAACACTTCGCCCGGAATCAAGAGCGGAATGCCTGGCGGATACGGGGTCAGCATCACGGCGGTGATGCGGCCTTCGAGCTCATCCAGTGGCACGCGTTCGATTTCCTTGTGTGCCATTTTGGCAAACGCCTTGGCCGGCTTGAGCGCCGGGACGAGGTCGGACAGATACATCTCGGTGGTGAGGCGAGCGACGTTGTTCTGCTTGTAGATATCGTGAATCTGCTGGCAGAGGTCTTTCAGGCCGATGCGCTCGTATTGCGGGAACTGCGCCACGAAATCGGGCAGCACGCGCCACAGCGGCTGGTTCTTGTCGTAGTCGTCCTTGAACTGCTGCAAGGCCGAAATCATCGTGTTCCAGCGACCCTTGGTGATGCCGATGGTGAACATGATGAAGAAAGAATACAGCCCGGTCTTTTCAATAACCACGCCATGTTCAGCCAGATACTTGCTGACGATCGCGGCTGGAATGCCGGTTTCAGCAAAGTCGCCGTTCATATTCAAGCCAGGGGTCAGGATGGTGGCTTTGATCGGGTCGAGCAGGTTGAAGCCTTCGGCGATGTCGCCAAAGCCGTGCCAGTTCTCACCCGCTTTGAGAATCCACGCCTCGCGCTCGTCCAGACCCTCGTCGGTCAGATCGTCTGGCCCCCAAACCTTGAACCACCAGTCTGCGCCGAATTCTTCGTCGACCTTACGCATGGCGCGGCGGAACTCCAGTGCTTCGGCGAGCGATTCTTCGACCAGCGCCGTGCCGCCCGGCGGCTCCATCATTGCGGCCGCCACGTCGCACGACGCGATAATCGCGTACTGCGGGCTGGTGGAGGTGTGCATCAAATAAGCTTCGTTGAAAATATCGCGGTCGAGACGGTTTCCATCGGCGTCTTGCACCAGAATTTGTGAAGCTTGCGAAAGACCGGCCAGCAATTTGTGCGTGGATTGCGTTGAGAAAATCATCGAATCCTTGCAGCGCGGCCGACCTTCGCCGATGGCGTGGTAGTCGCCATAAAAGTCATGGAAAGCCGCATGCGGCAACCAAGCTTCGTCAAAATGCAGGGTGTCGATTTTGCCGTCAAGCAATCCCTTGATTTCTTCGACGTTGTACAAAATGCCGTCGTAAGTCGATTGCGTGATGGTCAGTACGCGCGGTTTGACGTCCGGATCTTTTTCCAGCTTTTCTCGGCAGAACGGGTTGGCGAGCATCTTCTTGCGGATGGTTTCCGGTTCGAATTCGCTTTTGGGAATCGGGCCGATAATGCCGTAGTGGTTGCGCGTGGGCATCAGGAATACCGGCACGGCGCCCGTCATCATGATCGCGTGCAGGATGGATTTGTGGCAGTTGCGATCCACCACCACGATGTCGCCCGGCGCGACCGTGGAATGCCAGACGATCTTGTTCGAGGTCGACGTGCCGTTGGTCACGAAATACAGGTGATCGCAGTTGAAGATGCGCGCGGCATTGCGCTCAGACGCGGCAACGGGGCCGGTATGGTCGAGCAGCTGCCCCAGTTCATCCACTGCATTGCAGACGTCGGCGCGCAGCATGTTTTCACCGAAGAACTGGTGGAACATCTGGCCGACCGGGCTTTTCAGGAAAGCGACGCCGCCGGAGTGCCCTGGGCAGTGCCACGAGTACGAGCCATCTTGCGCATAATGAGTCAGCGCGCGGAAGAATGGCGGCGCGAGCGTATCGAGGTAGGACTTGGCTTCGCGGATGATATGGCGCGCCACGAATTCGGGCGTATCCTCATGCATGTGGATAAAACCATGCAGTTCGCGCAGTACATCGTTCGGGATGTGGCGCGCAGTGCGCGTTTCGCCATACAGGTAAATAGGGATGTCCGGATTGCGGCGACGAATTTCCGCCACAAAATTGCGCAAATTGGCCAGTGCGCTACTGGTTTCTTCCGGGCTGCCGCCGCCAAATTCTTCATCGTCAATGGATAGGATGAACCCGGCGGCGCGGCTTTGCTGTTGCGCAAACGAGGTCAGATCGCCATAGCTGGTGAAGCCGACGACTTCCATGCCTTCGGTTTCGATGGCAGAAGCCAGTGCGCGAATGCCGGAACCGCTTGCGTTTTCGGAGCGGTAGTCTTCATCAATGATGACAAGCGGGAAATGAAAGCGCATGGCGATTTCCTTGAAGCGAGGGCTGCAAAAGCCGGATTGAATGAACCGGCGTTTCTTGAAAAACAAGGGGCGTATATTAACCGACTCCATCCGCCCGTAAAGGCTTGCGCTGCATTTTTTTCCGTGCCAATGGATAAATGCAATCGAACGATGGCTGGTGGTTTTCTGACGTTATAGGCTGGCCGCTAAAATGAGCGGGCAAGCATTGGTTTTTTGGAACGGATCAGGGGTGGGGCAGATGGAAAAAGTCCTGCGTATTGCCAGTTACAACCTGCATAAAGGT
>CAXYUI010000086.1:0-6969 GCA_964291975.1 uncultured Formivibrio sp.
CCATACCGCCGCCCCCTGCGCGCGCGTGCCAGTGCTGACCATGATGATTGCCGAGGCGGTGCTGCCCGAAAAGAGAGGGGCGCTGGCGGCTTTTTCCATGAACGAAAAAGAACGCTACGAGTTAAAGCTGGCTGGCCTTTTGCATGATTGTGGCAAGGTCACCACGCCGGTGCATGTGGTGGATAAAGCCACCAAATTACAAGCGCTGTTCGATCGCATTGAGCTGATTGCCACTCGGTTTTCCGTACTGGCGCGCGATGCTGAAATTGTGACGCTCAAGGGCGAAATGACCGTCGATGATTGCCATAAACGAGTGGCGCAGTACGCGGATGATTTGTCTTTTTTGCGAGCCATGAATCAAGGCGGGGAATTTCTCAAAGCCGAATACCGGGCGCGCATTGAACAGATTGCTGCGTATGAATGGATTGACCCATCAGGGCTTCGTCAGCCTTTTCTGAGTGCAGATGAGGTGAGCAATCTGTGCATCGCGCGCGGAACCTTGAATGACGACGAGCGCAAGATCATTAACCATCACATTGATGTGACCATCAAAATGCTGGAATCTTTGCCGTGGCCACGACATCTGGCGCGCGTTCCGGAATATGCCGGTGGGCATCATGAGCGCATGGATGGCCAAGGTTATCCACGTGGTTTAAAGCGCGAAGACATGTCGATTCCGGCGCGCATGATGGGGGTGGCTGATATTTTTGAAGCCTTGACCGCGCACGACAGACCCTACAAATCAGCCAAAACCCTGACTGAAACAATGCAGATCATGGCCATGATGAGCGCCGAGGGGCACATCGATCCCGATATTTTTGAGGCGTTTGTCACGCAAAAGGTGTACTTGCGCTATGCCCGGCAGTTCCTCGCCCCTGAACAAATCGATATGGATTGAGTGCGCGGCCTGGCTTGTTTTTCTGGTTTTGATCCTGATTTTCAGCAGGTAACCACTGGAAAAATAACAATGAAACAACTCAATCCTGCGCAGTTGGCCGTTCGTCTTGCTGACTCACAACAAAAGCCGCCGCTCTTACTGGATGTGCGAGAGCCTTGGGAATTCAAGCTTTGCGCCATTGCAGGCAGTATTAATCTGCCCATGAACGCGCTGCCGGCGCGTTATCTGGAGCTCGACGAAGAGGCCGAAATCGTACTGATTTGTCACCACGGCATGCGCAGTTATCAATGCGGTGTGTTTCTGGAGCGCCAAGGATTTGCCGAAATCGCCAATTTGAACGGGGGAGTTGCGGCATGGGCTGAAGCGGTCGATCCGGCGATGCCGCGCTATTGACGGGGGCAATCGCGCGCATTGCGTAAATCAAATGATAATGATTCCTATCTGTGGTATTGTGATCTCAAAGCGTGAAGTCGTGCGCGATCAAGGAGAGACACCATGCTGATCTTGGCAATCATTTTGAGTGGATATGCTGCGTTGATGGCTGGCGGAATTGTTCTGGGCGTTTGCCGCAAGCCGGCGGTCATCATGTGTGTGCTGGCGTCGATGAGCGCATTTGCGTTGTGGACGCAAGCGGCCGGCTGGCTGGCCGGCATCCTTGCGTTTGCATTGATTTTTGCTGGCGGGAGCGCGTTCAGCGCGCGTTGGCTGACCCGGATTAGCCCGCCGTCCCAGCAGGGATAAAGAAGCGCTCTTGCAGCTCGTTGAGGCCGAAGGCGTGCAGGATTTCCGTCAAACGGCTTGCTGATTTTTGCCCTGGCAGATTCTTGCGGGTGGCAATGATGAGCTCATTTTTCATTGAATGTTCCCAGCCGACCAATTCGGTCACACTGACTTGGTAGCCATGTGCTTCCAGTTGCAGGCATCGCAAAACATTGGTCAGGTGGCTGCCGAATTCGCGGGTATGCAAGGGATGACGCCACATTTCGGCCAAGGCGTTGTGTTTGAGCTCTTCACCCTTGTTCTGGCGCAGCACGCTGGCGACTTCGGCCTGACAACAGGGTACCAGCACAATAAAACGCGCTTTTTTTCTAGCGCGAAATGGATTGCGTCGTCGGTGGCGGTGTTGCAGGCATGTAAAGCCGTGACCACATCAATGTTGGCTGGAAGTTTGTCGGAAGTAATCGACTCGGCGACCGACAAATTCAGAAATCGCATATGGGCTGCAAAGCCTAATTTTTGCGCCAAGGCCATTGAGCTGCGCACCAGCTCTTCGCGCGTTTCAATGCCATACACATAGCCCGAACCCGGACGCGATTTAAAAAACAGATCGTAAAGAATAAAGCCCAGATACGACTTGCCCGCACCGTGATCGACCAAGGTGAGTTGATCTTGCTGCGTCAGCACTTCGGCGAGCAAAGGCTCGATAAAGTTAAAGAGGTGGTAGACCTGCTTGAGTTTGCGTCGGCTGTCTTGGTTGAGTTTGCCTTCCCGCGTGAGGATATGCAGCTCTTTGAGCAAGGCTGGGGATTGTTCGGGGCGGATTTCGTATTTCTCGGTCATGGCGGTTTCGGCAACGGGATCAGCGCGCGAGTTTAGCTGGAATTGGAAGCAAGGCCAAAGCCGTTTGCAGGCCGGCGCGTGTCGTTTGGGCTTGCCCTGCTTGTCAGTTTTGCGGGGGCAGGGTAAAAGCGCTGTTTTACCCGACGGAAATAGTGCGATGGTCAGGCTTGGATGGCTAGGTTTGGGCTTGTTGGCGGGCATCGTTCTTGCCGATGAAGGTGCTGTGGCCAACGTGGCCAGTGCGCCAGCGGCACGCACGGTCAATGGACTCAAATCCTTTGATGAGATCATCAAGGGCGCACAGAGAACGGACGGCGTGATTCCGCTCTGGCAGCGTGATGACAAGTTCTGGCTGGAAATTCCGCCTGCGCTGCTCGGGCAGCGCTTGCTCCTGGCGCCCAAGATCAAGCAAGGGATGAGCGAAGGCGGCTGGTATGGCGGCGCGATGCTGGCGGTGCGTGAAGTCGAGTTCCAGCGCATTCATCAGCAGATCCAATTGCTCGCGCGCAATTCGCAGTATGACCACGCGCAAAACCATACGCTGCCGATTCATGCGGCGTATTCGCCCAGTCTGATCGGCAGTGCAGCGATCGTGAGTCAACCGCATCCACAGCGCAAATCGGTGCTGGTTGAAGCGCATGCTTTATTGGGTGGAGATTGGGTTGGCACGGCCAGTGCGCTCAATCGGCGCTATCGGCAAAATTATGCGCTCGATCTGCGTAATTCGGCGATCCTGGCCGCGCGCGCTGGGTCGGATGCTCTGGTGTTGGAAGTGAGGCAGCATTTCTTTAGCGCCAACTTGCAAAGTGCGACGGGCAGCGCCCCGGCGCCGACGTCCCCTCGCTATTTGCCTGATCCGCGCAGCCTGTTTTTAACTTTCCATTTCACCTTGCAGGCTTTGCCGGAAGTGCCGATGCGTCCGCGCCTGGCCGATCAGCGTCTTGGACATTTTACGAGCCGAGTGATGCACTTGGCCGATGAGCGCGCACGCACGCCCTTGCGTCACTATGTCAACCGCTGGCGCTTGGAAAAGAAAGACCCGACGGCTGCGCTCTCCGAGCCCACCAAGCCGATCGTATTCTGGCTGGATCCCTCGATTCCTGCGCCGCAGCGACAAGCAGTTCGTGAAGGCATCCTTGAATGGAACAAAGCTTTTGAGCGCATTGGTTTTCGAGATGCGATTGTCGTGCGCGAAGCGGACGCTCAGCTCGATACGCTCGATGTGGGTTATGCCTCTGTGCGCTGGATCGCCGATGCGGGGCTTTCCTTTAGCGCGATTGGCCCGGTGCAGACTGATCCGCGAACGGGTGAAATCCTGGATGCCGATATCGCCATTTCTGCGCTGAGCCTGCGCAACCGGCGCGCCTATGTGCAAGATCGGCAGGGCGGAGCAGAGAACTATGCCGCCATGATTGAAAGCCAGCTGGCGTATGCCACAGAAGTGCTCGCTGCGCGGGGTGAATTGAGTGATGAAGCGTTGCAGCAATATTTGTTCGACGGACTGAAAAGCCTGACGTTGCACGAAGTCGGGCACACGTTGGGGCTGCGGCACAATTTCCGTGCTTCGCGGTTGTACAGTGCCGCACAATTGGCCGATCCGGTCTTCAGCCGCACGCATGGCTTGGCCGGTTCGATCATGGACTACCTCCCGGTGAATCTGCCAGAGCCTGGCCAAGCGCGTCCCGCGCCTTTTCAGACTGTCTTGGGCCCTTATGATTTTTGGGTCATTGAATACGCGTATGCCCCCTTTACGCCTGAAACAGAGCAAGCCCAATTACAGAAAATTGCAGCGCGAAGCGCCGAGCCAGAACTGGCTTTTGCGACCGATGAGGACGTGTATCAGGGCAGCGATCCTGAAGTGTTGCAAGGGGATTTAGGCAGCGATCCGCTGGCTTTTGCGCGCAGCCGGATCGCCATCGCCAAAGCCCTGATTGCCCGGCAAGGGCAAAGAGTTTTCCGGGAGGGTGAGGATTACATCGATCAGCGCCGCTCGCTCATGCTCGCCTTTGGCGATCTGCAATTGGCCACCAGTATCCTGGCGCGGCAACTGGGCGCAGTGCGCACGCTGCGCGATCTGCCTGCCAGTGGGCGTGATCCGGTGCAGGCGCTCGATGCAGCCAGCCAGCGCGCTGCGCTGGCCTTGCTGGCGCAGGAGATTCTTGCCGCTGACAGTTTCAACATCCCGCCCGCCTTGCTGCGCCAGGCCAGCATCGACTATCTGGAACGCGGCGATCTCTGGTTTTCTGGCGAGGGCTTGTCATCGCCCGGACTTTCGCTGCCGGCGCTGAGCCTGCAAGTCCAGAAAATCGTGCTCGACCGTGTCTTTAGTGATGCAGTTCTGACCCAGGTGCTCGATAGCCAGATGGTTCGCGGTCAAGGTGATGGTCTTGGTTTGCCGGAAATGTGGCGTCGCATTGAACAAGCCATCTGGAGCGAACTGGCCCGTGGAGGGGATATTCCCGTTTTGCGTCGTGAGCTGCAGCGGGAATATCTCCAGCGGGTGACCAGTTTGCTCATCAAGCCTGCTCATTTGCGGCGAGCTGATGCGCAGGCGCTGCTGCGAGCCCAAGCGCGTGCTTTGCTCAAGCAATTGAATCTGGCGACCCGACGCAATGGGCGTCATGCAGAAACCATGGCGCATCTGCAAGATTGTCGCGATCAGCTGCAAGAGGCGTTATCTGCGCGGATGGTGCGCGCGAATCCTTGATCCTGAACGTCAAAAAGCCGCCTTGCGGCGGCTCTGGCGTCTTTAAGCAGGCGACTTAGAAGGCTTGTGCGTATTGCAGACCCAAAATATAAATTTGGCCGTCATAACTGCCCTTAACCGTGCCGCGACCGTCTGCAGTCTGGTTATTGTTGATGTCTGAATTACCAAACATCAGGTAGGCCAGACCCAAATCGACCCGGCTATTCTTGACGGGTTGCCATTGTACCCCGCTCGATACCCAAACACGGTCGCTGTCAGGCAGTGAAACCAGACGCAATGCGGCATTTTTGACCGGGGTCTGATCCCAGGCTGCGCCGAACTTGACCTTCCATTGTTCCGATACGGTGTAGTTGCCGCCCAGCGCGACGCGCCAAGTGTCACGGAATTCGGTGTCCAGTTTCTGGGCGACCGTGCCAGCCAGGGTGCCGCCGGTGCGAAGGATTTCGACTTTGGGAATGCTGCTCCAGCCCGTCCAGGAAACGTCGGCCATAGCTTCCCATTCCGGAGCGATTTTTTGCGCCACGCTCAGGATCACCGAGTCAGGCAAGGTGACCGTCGCCGTAGCGCTGCAATCGGTGGTCAATCCGCCAGTCAGCGGGGATCCGTCCAAGGTGCCATCAAAACCGAGGGTACCGCTCAGGGTATGACGAACTTTGGAGCGGTATGCCGCACCGACGCGAGTGTCCTTGTTGGGGGTGAAGATCGCGCCCACGTTCCAGCCGAAGGAATGCTTGTCTTCTGCATCGAAGGTCGCGGTCGTGGTCGTGCCCCCTGTTGCCGCGTTGACCGACGCGATTCGCGAATAATAGGCGGTCATGGATTGCACATTGACCCCAGCGCCAACCGACCATTCCGGATTGATCTTCCAAGCCAAGGATGGATTGAGGTTTTTGGTGACGATGTCGAATTCCTGTGATTGGGCGCCGCCCAGCCAAGGTTTTTCGTATTCGGTTTTCAGGCCAAACGGAGCGCCAATACCCAAGCCAAAATACAGGTCACGACTCAGTGCAATGCTCGCATAGGCATTGGGCACGAGTTCTGCGCTGCCTGCATCGCCGCCAGTACCTGACAAGTTGCCGGTTGATGAACCGTCATTAGAGAGCTTGAAGCTCGGTGCGATGTAATTCACCCCCACCGACACTTCGCGCTGTTGCAGCTGGGTCATGCCGGCCGGGTTGAAGAAAATGGTGCTGGCGTCTTCGGCCACAGCGGCGGAGCCGGCGTAGGCGTTGCCCAAGCCGCTGGCATTTTGCTCAAGCAGCTGAAAGCCGGAGGCGTGGCTGTAAGAATGGGCTCCAAGCGCGAAAGCAGCGAGCAGAGCTGAGCGGAATGCGGTCAAGCGCATACTGAATCCTTTTTCATTAAAAACCGGGGCTTAGCGCGCAATCATGCAGTGATTTTTCGCGCCGATCCGGGAGCGGGCGCAGTATGCACAGGTTTTTCAGGCTTGGCACGATGCAATGCAGCAAGAGTGGAAAAAAGAAGAAATACCCAAAAAAAGAACCAGCAAAAGATCGGGGATTTAGACTGATTGCCAGCGTTGGAAAAAACAGAATCGCCGCATCGGCAAGCATAAATAATGTTGAAAAAACATTAACTTGTGGAAATTTTATCGGGCACTGCAAAGCGGGGAGGAGAGGGTGCTGCTGATGTGTTGCTTTTAGATCCATGGGTCGCTACCGCAGGCAGCGACCCCTACGGCGGGTTTTATTGATTGGCGGTATCTTTGAGCAGTTTGATCGGCGAAAAAGCCGGAGGCTTGCGGGCGGCGGTGGTGATGGGGGCGCCGGGTGGCGGGTTGCGG
>CAXYUI010000087.1:0-6903 GCA_964291975.1 uncultured Formivibrio sp.
AGATCTTCCCCAGAGTATCCTCTTTCCCCGCTGCCCCCCTCACAACCCACTTCGATCCTCCGCCGACCAGACCGCCGATACGCATGATTGAATACGCCGACGATCTGGCCGAGATCATCGTGCGCGAACTGGGAGCTGAACGATGAAAATACTGATTCTCGCCCACGATGCGCGCATCGCCAGCCGCTTAGTCAGCGCAGCAAGCTTACTGGGAGACACGATCACAGTATTTTGCCTTGATCGCACAGCACTTCCCGCCCTACGCGAACTGGCAGGCATTTCAGGGGTGCTGCAGGCTGACATTCACCCCCTCTCTGCCACGACTTGGGCGCAATCCTTACAAGACTTAGCCAGAGAATACGATCATGTCTTGGGTGCAGAAACCGAGCAAACCCTGCTGGCGATGCTCGGCGCATTGCTGCAACGCCCCGTCCTTACCCAAGTTTGTGAAATCATCGGCACGGCCACGATCAAGCGGACAAGCTATGCGGGGCAGTTCATGGCAAGCATCCAAGCTCCAGGCGGTCTATTTGCGATACAAGCAGGCGCATTTCCGCCTTGTGCCAACGGCCGCACACCGGCGGAAATCACGACCCTCGCCCTGCCTGTTCCCGCAGAAAAACAGTGTGTCATCGCTTCAAACAAAATGCCGCGCCGCAATCTCGATACGGCGAAAGTCGTCTTGGGGGGGGGCAAAGGAATGGGGGAGTCGGGATAGCTTTACCGCGCTTATCACCCCGCTGGCGCAGCGCCTACAGGCAGAAATTGGCGGCACTCGCAGCGCTGCCGAAGCGGGCATGATCGAGCATGCAGCCCAAATCGGTCAGACCGGCCAGCATATTGCGCCCAGAATCTATTTGGCAGTTGGCATTTCCGGTGCGGCGCAACATGTCGCAGGAATCCGACGCAGCGGTCTCATCATTGCCATCAACCCCGATCCAGATGCCCCGATTTTCAAGGTTGCGGATTACGGTTGGCTGGCGAAGGCGCAGGAGGCATTGCCCGCGCTGGAGCAGTCGCTGGCCGCGCGTGGGGTTTAGGTGCGATACGTACTTGGGTCACAATCGGCTCACCGGACGGCAACATATTGACTGGCGGAATGCCATGCAGCATCCGCTCAGGATCAAACCAGCGCGAAAACCATTTAAATGTTCGCAAATTGGCATCTAGTGCGGCTTCTGGATTGGGTCCGGCCAGGATTTTTTCCCCGGCGAACATCGCATTGGGAACCCGGTTAGGCACATCATTGCGCATGTATTGCAATTGGTTTGGCGAATCAAAATCGTGATAGACGCCAGGGTAAGTCACGATATGAAACAGATCCTGCTGCGATTTTTGCGAAAGCGCTTTGCAGTCCGAAGCGGATGTCCATTCATCGCTTTCGCCAATCAATAAAAGCGTTGGTGCCGCCACACGGAATTTACGCGCGTGCAGGAACTTGCGACACGCAGGATAAAACAGCACGGCTGCGCGAATGTCAGGATCACTGCGGCGCACCAACTCCAGCGCAGCATCCGCACCATGCGACCAGCCCATTACTCCTAAGCGATCACCATCGACCTCTTTGCGCTTGCGCAGCCAAGCCAACGCAGCTTCGGCATCATCGGCGCGCACCTGCTCATCGAGCGACTGGGCGGTATTGCAGCCGTCTTTGATTCCCCGAGAACCGAAGCTATCGAGCATCAATACACCAATGCCCAGCTCCTGAAACCAGTTGGCTGCGCGCTGAATACGCGCGCTGATCGCGCCATTCTTGGCGTACATGCCACCACAGCCATGCAAGAGCACGACAGCAGGTCCTTTACTTGAAGGGAGATATTCAGCGGCAAGTCGCGCCGAACCAGAATGCACGTAAACGCGGGAAGCCCACGCCGGACAGGCGAGAACTATCAATATGCAACACAGCGACCGCATGACAAAAAACATGATCCAGCCAGAATGCCCGCAAGGGCGGGAGTCGGCGGCAACTGTAACACAGCAAAACACAAACGCAAGCGGCAGGGCTTAAACCCTGCCGCATAGAATCAATGAGGTAATCCGCAAGGAGGCAGCACGACCTTTTTCTCAATGCGAAAATCATGCTGCTGCAAACGTGGTACCACCCAGTTTGCCCCATTCACTTCATAAAAATCATCGGCCAACGGACGCTCAGACGCCTCTTTTTCATCCAGCCAAGCTTCGGTCATGTCATAGACGCACAGCATCGCTCGTCCCTCCTCTCTGCAATTGCACCACATGTTCTGTATATCGGCGCACAACGTCATTAATGAAGGGATCAAACGATGTAAAAATTTACCGGCGTCTCCCCACCCCTAAATCGCGACTCATGGCATCCGCCACAACCCTATGTCGAGTATCCATCACAGGCGATATGCCGCAACAATCTGCTGCATGCGAATCGCCAACTGATCGAGATGGCGCGCGGATTCGGCGCTTTCCTGCGCGGCGGCGCTGCTTTCTTCGGCCATGCTGGCAATGCGCTCGACTTGCTGGGCGATATTGTTGCTGGCCGCGCTTTGCTCGCGGATCGAACTGGTGATTTCGCTGACCATATGCACCGCATTGCGGCTGCCCGAACCAATTTGCTGAATGGCGGTGCTGGCGTCTTGAGCGCGGGTCACGCCGACGCTGACGCGCTCAACCGCGCCCCCCATACTGGCCACCGCCGTTTGTGCTCCACTGCGGATTGCGTCGATCATGCCGGCGATTTCCTGGGTCGAACTCGAAGTGCGTTCAGCCAGCTTGCGCACTTCATCCGCGACCACGGCAAAGCCGCGTCCTTGCTCGCCCGCTCGCGCCGCTTCGATCGCTGCATTGAGCGCCAGCAAATTGGTTTGATCGGCCACCTCCTTGATAACCGCCACCACACTGGAAATATTCTGGCTCTGGCCTTCGAGCGCACGAATCTGCGCGGCGGCGACTTCAACCACTTGGGAAATTTCGTTGATGTCCCCCACCGTTTGGTTGATGACCTTTGCTCCGTCAGGGGCCAGTCGACCCGATTCACAAGACACTGAATTGGCTTCCATCGCACGATCACCCACATGATTGATGCTGACCGTCATTTCCTCGACGGTCGCCGCCATATTGGAAGCCGCCGCGCTTTGCTGGCTCGCCGCTTCAGCCACTTCATCCGAGGTCGAAGACAGGCGTGCAGACGCGGACGCCACTTCATGCGCGCCGCTGGCGATTTCCTTCAGATTGTCCTGCATGCGTTCGATCAGGCGATTGAGCGCCAGCGCGGTTTCGCCAATTTCATCACGCTGCACCACCGGCGCGCGGCATGTGAAATCGCGCTCAGATTCGATCCGTTTTACCGTCTCCTGCATGCCTTTGAGCGCGCCGCCTATATTGCGGATCAACAAGAGCCCCATCCCCCCGATCAGTGAAATCGCCAAGCCAATGACCACGATCATCAGAACAAGGCTGAAACTCGCCGCGCGCTCACCTGCAAGCTGCGCGGTGCGGGCATTGTCCTCGTTGTACTCAGCCATGGCTTCCAGCGCAACAAAAGCAGCTTGCCCTGCTGGTGACACCTCACGAAACAATAAATCGCGCGCGGGCTCATCGTCATTGGCGCGCGAAAGGTTTAATACCATGTCGATCTTGGAAAGATAATGCTCAACGGCCTTGCTGGGCTTGTCGTAGAGCTCGCGATCTTTGGCGTCGGAAAGCAGCTTTTCGTAATCGGTAAGCGCTTTTTTCAGTGAGTTTTGCGATTCGGTGATTGCCGCTTCTGCGCCTTGCATTTGCGACTCGTCAATCGACATGATGTGCCGGGTCACGCCAAGCCGGGCATTCAGTAAATCAACCTCGGCGCGATCAACCAGATCGACGCTGGGCAGGGTGTTTTCGTTCATGAGTTTAAGATCGGCGCGCAGAATCGCGAGTGATCCAAGCCCCGCGCCGCCGACAAGGATCAGCGCGATGATCGCGCCGGCAATCATCAGCATCAGGCGTTTGGTAATGGTGAGGTTCATTTTGATTCTCCAGCGGTAAAGTTGCTTCATGATAGACGGTCAGAACGGCGCGCCTCACTCATTGGCCAGCGCGCCTCCGGCATGGCTTGCCGATGGTTTTAGTCTCTGACCTCTCGATCGATCGCCAGTTGCAACACGGCATGCAAACGATGCTCGTCAATCGGTTTACTGAGAAAAGCATCCATACCGGCATCCAGATATTCCTGCTCGTCATGGATGCTCGCGTCGGCCGTCAACGCCACAATCATCACGTCAGACCGGCGCACCCGCGCCTCGGGCAAGCCCCCTTGCCGGATCATTCGGGTAGCGGTTTTGCCGTCCATTTCAGGCATGCGGCCATCCATCAGCACCAGATCAAAATCATGCTGCGACAAAGCGCGCACAGCTTCCAGTCCGTTGTCGACGATCTCGATGCGATGCCCCATTTTCTTCAGCAAGGCGCGAATCACCAGCTGATTGACGCGGTCATCTTCCGCGCACAGGATGTCCAGTTGCCGCGCATGCGCTTGTAACCGTGGCGCTGCTTTTTCCTGCGGTGGCTTGCCAATGGGCAGGGGCAAGCTCACCACAAATTCACTGCCTTGACCGACTTCGCTGTGCACGGCAATTTCACCCCCCATCGCCAGCACCAATTGCTTGCAGATCGCCAATCCCAAACCCGTGCCGCCATAGCGGCGAGTCGTGGAATTATCAGCTTGCTCAAAGCGCTGAAACAGGCGCGGCAAATCGGCGGCGGGAATGCCAATCCCGGTATCGCGCACCTGAAAACGCAAGCGGCCGCGCGCATCCACATCCAATTGAATGCTGATCTCGCCCTGCTCGGTAAACTTGACCGCATTGCCAGCCAGATTGACCAACACCTGGCGGATACGGATGGGATCCCCCTCAACAAACTGCGGGCAATCCGGCGCAATCTGGATGACAAACGCCAGGCCACGCGCCAAGGCGCTTTGCTGCAAAGGCAAAAGGCTATCGCGCACCAACCTGGGCAAATCCAGATCAATTGTTTCGATTTTGAGTTGCCCGGCCTCGATCTTGGAAAAATCCAGAATATCGTTGAGGATGGCCATCAGGTTTTCGGCGCAAGCCAGACTCGTCATCACATAGTCCTTGCTCGCGCCCACCAATTCCGGCGCTTGCAGCGCCAAGCGCAAAGTACCCAACATGCCATTGAGCGGGGTGCGGATTTCATGGCTCATGCTGGCCAGAAACACCGACTTGGCTGCGCTGGCGCGCTCGGCGGCTTCTTTGGCTTGTTGCCAGTGCAGCTCGGCTTGCCGCCAGGGCGTGATGTCGAAATTGGCGCCCACAATCACCCGCCGGCCTTCGGCATCTTCACAAGCCTGCTTGGAAATCAGCCGAAAGCGCAGCTCGCCATCAACCGGATGCTGCCATTGCTCTTCTTTGAGGATGCGCTCGCCGGCAAGTACGGCGTTATCTTCGGCGATGACCGCGCGCGCATGTTCGGGATCACTGGAAAGATCAGCAGGAGAAAACCCGATCAGTTGCTCTGCGGGCAATTTGCGGTCAGCGACAAAAGCCTGGTTGACCAAGAGAAAGCGGCTATCCGGGCCTTTGACATACACCGGCTGCGGGATTACGTCGATCAGTCGTTGCACATAAGCCTGAATGCGCAGACTGCGTTCCATTTCGCGCTGCAAGGCCGCTTGCAGTTCGCGTTCGGCGATTTTCCAGCGCGTGATATAAAAATGCGAACCGACCACAATCGGCGTGCCATCGACATACGTGCAACTGCGCTTGGAGACGATGCGATAGCACTCCTCGCCCGTCAAAGGCAGGCGAGTATGCTGCTCTTTTTCGATGACGCCGCCGGCAATCACCGCAGCATCTTCCTGCGCCGAAAGATCGCCCACCTCTTTGCTCGGCGCCAGATCGTAGGACGTCAGTCCGACCAGTTCTTCCTTGCGCCGCCCGCGCTCGCGGGCAAAGGCATCATTAACCATCAGATAACGGCTGTCGCCATCCTTGATGTAAACCGGCTCGGGGATGATATCGATCAGCCGTTGCATAAAAGCGCGCATCTGCTCAGCAGGGTCTTCTTGCCTTGCACCGAGCAGCGCTGGCGCAAGGCAAACCAGCGCGATCAGAACCAGCTCCAACCACTGCGGCCAATCCATCACGATCAACAACAGCACCGCCAACGCAGCCAGCGCCAGTCTGATCCAGATATTTTGGGCGAGTTTGAGCATCGAAAACCTCATCAATCCGCGTTCTCGTGAACAACCCCAAGCATAGCCATCCGCCAACAAAAAACCCCTCCAGACTGCGAGGGGTTGGCATGCCATCAACGCAAGTCGCGTCTTCGGAACAGCGGTTGCGGCTGGTTGACGCCGGTCTGGTAGAACTCGGTGAAGTCATCAAGCCCCTTCAAGGCTTCAGCCACATCCTTGCCTTCTTTCACGGCAAAGCTGTTAAAGCCGCAGCGCCACAGATAATTGATCGTGTCCTTGAACACATCGCCAAAAGCGCGCAATTCACCTTGAAAGCCATCGCGTGCGCGCAAGAGTCGCCCGGTCGAAAATCCGACGCCATTCACAAAGCTCGGGAACTCTACAGCGATCACCGGCAGGCTCGCGGCTTCATCGCCCAGGATTTCGACTTCGTCATCGGGCGAGAACCACACGCCAAAATCGCCGCGCGCCTTGAGTTCGTCTTTTTGCGCCAAATATTGCTTCACCGACACCAGCACAAAACCTTGCGCCGGGACTGCAGCAAAACCGCCGTCATCAGTCAGGCGGATCAGGATGTCATTGTTATCAACAATCTGACGGTCGCGGATGAGCTTAGCCATGAGCGGCCTCCTTCGGGTAAACGCGGGCTTTGAACGGATCGAGACCGATGCGCTCGACGACTTCAATAAAGCTTTCGCCGGCAAGACGGTTTTCGACATAGACCGCGATGA
>CAXYUI010000088.1:0-6856 GCA_964291975.1 uncultured Formivibrio sp.
ATCGCTGCCGGCCATGATCTGGTGCGCGAAAGACTCGTCATAACCAATCCTGACCGCAACATTGGCCGGGTTTTCTGCCGCAGCATTACGGAATGCAGCTTCCATCCCCGCGTCGCCGCTGCCCAAAACCACCACCTGACCGCCTCGCGCGGTGATTTCGCTCAAGCCCGCCAGCACCAGATGCAAGCCTTTCTGCTCGGTCAAGCGGCTGACCACGGCAAAAACGGGTTTGTCGGCGTTGATGTCCAAACCCATGCGCGCTTGCAGCGCGGCCTTGTTCTGCGCCTTGCCAGCAGGTTTGCTCGCCGTGTAGTGATCTTGCAAAAGCGCATCATCGGCCGGATTCCAGACCGCCGCATCGACCCCATTGAGAATGCCGGAAAGAACAGCAATGCGCTCACGCAGCAGCCCATCCAGTCCACAGCCTTGTTCGGCCGTGGTGATTTCGCGCGCATAAGTCGGCGACACCGTAGTAATCCGGTCAGCAAAGAAGATGCCAGCTTTCATAAAGGAAATCTGGCCATGGTATTCGAGCCCCTGCATCGCAAAGAACGGCTTGGGCAGATGCAGCTCGACAAAGTGACTGGCGCTGAAAACGCCTTGGTAAGCGAGGTTATGGATCGTGAACACGCTTTTGGCCGGATGGCCAGCAGCAGCCAGATAGGCTGGTGCCAAACCGGCGTGCCAGTCATGGCCATGCACCACTTGCGCGCGCCACAGGCCGTCCATGCCCGCGGCCAAGCGAGCGGCAACCCAACCCAGGAGCGCAAAGCGCAGGTAGTTGTCCGGATAAGCAACACCACTGGCGTCCTGATAAGGATTGCCAGGGCGATCGTAAAGTTGCGGCGCGTCGATCACATACAGCGCGATGCCATCCTCGGTCTGGCCAAACAGCAAGCGCGCCGGGTCGGCAAACGAATCGAAGGAGGCAACTTCGGCCGCCTCTTTGAGCCCGGCCAGAATCGAAGGAAAGCCCGGCAAAAGCACGCGAACATCAGCACCATGCCGCGCCAGCGCCAGCGGCAAGGCACCCGCGACATCCGCGAGACCGCCGGTTTTCAGAAGGGGAAACAACTCCGAGGCGACGTGCAGGATACGCATAAGGACTCCGCAACTGTGGGGTGGTGCAGTACATCATTTCGGCCACTAAAAATCCAGCAGCCGGCCGAAGCTATTTCATGAAGTGAAAACGCACATGCTCTAAGTGTTCACGCATGACCGCGCGCGCGCGGTTGGCATCACCCGAGCGAATCGCCGCCACAATGGCCTGGTGATCGGCCACCATCGCTTCCCGCGTGATACTGGCGGCATAGCGCTCTTCAAAACGACGGTACAAAGGGGCATAACGCTGCCGCCAAAGATATTCCACCAGATCGGTCAAGGTCTGGCTGCCCGAAGCTTGGGCGACCTGCTGATGGAAAAGGTGATCGGCCTCATGAAAACCAGAGGGATCAGACAGCGATTCGAACATGCCCGCCACCGTGGCGTCGAGCATGAGTAGTTGCTCCGGCTTGGCATTGAGCGCGGCCAAAGCAGCGATCTCGCCTTCGACCAGCGCGCGAGCCTGCAACTGCTCGACCGGGCTATTTTCCGCCGCCAGCTCGCCCAAAGAAGATTGCGACTGCGCACAGACATACACGCCGCTGCCCGGGCGAATTTCAACGAGGCCAGACACTTCCAGTGCGATCAAAGCCTCGCGCACGGAGGGCCGACTCACACCCAATGGGGTAGCCAGCTCGCCCTCTGCGGGCAAATAGGTGCGGGGAGTAAAGACGCCTTCACGAATGCGTTCTGCAATCAGATCGGCAATCTGGCGATACAAACGTTTGGGCTGGAGAGCCGGCAGAACAACAGCGGGTTTGGCCACACTATTCATGACTGATTCCAAAGCAGAAAATCCCTGACTGATCTTAACAGAACATTTCTTACAAAATATGGCAGCCATCGAGGCGAGCCCAAAATACCGCGCTAATGCAGAAAAAAAGCCAGCTAAAAAGCTGGCTTTTTATATTGGCATAATCGCCGATTACTTCTTCGCATCAGCCTGGATGGCGGTCAGTGCAATGGTGAACACAATATCATCCACCAGTGCGCCACGCGACAAGTCGTTCACCGGCTTGCGCAAGCCTTGCAGCATCGGGCCAACCGAGATCACATTGGCGCTACGCTGAACGGCCTTGTAGGTGGTGTTGCCGGTATTCAGATCCGGGAACACGAACACGGTGGCTTGACCTGCCACCTTGGAGTTCGGCGCCTTGGAGCGCGCTACATCCATCACCGAGGCTGCGTCGTACTGCAGCGGGCCATCCAGCGCCAGTTCCGGAGCTTTTGCCTTGGCAATTGCTGTGGCTTCCTTCACCTTCTCCACATCAGCGCCTTGACCGGAAGAACCCGTCGAGTAACTAATCATGGCCACCTTCGGATCAACACCAAAGGCTTTGGCAGAATCAGAAGACTGCAGAGCGATTTCAGCCAGTTCAGCGGCGTTCGGATCAGGATTGATCGCGCAATCGCCGTACACCAGAACCTGATCCGGCATCAGCATGAAGAACACCGACGAGACAATCGAAGAACCCGGAGCAGTCTTGATGAGTTGCAGAGCCGGACGCACGGTGCTGGCAGTGGTATGCACAGCGCCCGAAACCAGGCCGTCCACATCATCTTGCGCCAGCATCATGGTGCCGAGCACCACGGTATCTTGCAGCTGGTCGCGCGCCTGACCTTCAGTCAGACCCTTGCTCTTACGCAGCTCAACCATCGGGCCCACGTACTGTTCACGCACGGAATCCGGATCAACAATTTCCAGCGAAGCCGGCAGCGTCACGCCTTGCGCCGCAGCCACTTCTTCAATCACTTCGCGCTTGCCCAGCAGCACGCAATGCGCGATGCCCTTTTCTTCGCAAATCACGGCGGCCTTCACGGTACGCGGTTCGTCGCCTTCCGGCAGCACGATGCGCTTGTTGGCGGCACGCGCCTTCTGGATCAGCTGATAGCGGAAAGCCGGCGGGCTCATGCGGGTCGAAGCCGGCACCTTGACGGCGGCGGTAATGGCGTCTGCGGACAGATGTTCAGCCACGGCATCGAGCACCACATTCATGCGGGCAACGTCATCGGCCGGCACAGCCAGCGAAAGCTGGTTGATCTTGGTGATGGTATTGAAGGTGTCGCCATCGGTGCGCAGAATCGGCAAGCCGCTCTGGAACGCCTTGCTGGCGGCCACTTGCACATGCTCGCTGACAAAGCTCGAATGCGTGAGCACCAAACCGGCCAGTTGCACGCCGTTGCTGGCGGCCAAGGCCGTTGCCAACATCACGTCGTCACGGTCGCCAGCGCTGATGACCAACGCGCCCGGCTTCAGACGCGGAATCACTTCGCCAACCGAACGAGCCGCAACCACGGTTTCATTCACGCGGCGCTTGGCCAACTCGCCTTCAACCAGCACGGACGCATTCAGATGACGAGCCACATCCAGCGTACGCGGTGCCAGCAGGAAAGGATTGAAGGAAATCACGCCCCACAGCGGCAGACCATCAAGCGCCTTTTCTGCAGCAGCCTTGTCAAAAGCTTCAGGCGCCTTATTCAGGATCGCACCGGCCACATTGCAACCTTCGTTGCGGAACTGGCCTTCATTCAACAGCACTTCTTCAGCAACGTCGTCTTCACGCGCGCTGGCAACCAAGACCACCTCGGCCTGCAAGCTGCGGGCGATGTCGGCATTCAATTGCGTGGTAAAGGTATAAGCCGGGTCGGTGTGCAGGCCTTCAACCACCAGCACATCCGCGCCTTGCGCTGCGTTCATGCACAGGGTGACGATTTTTTCGAGCAGATCGTCGCTTTCGCCCGTGGAAACCAGACCGGCGACTTCGTCGATCGGCAAAGCCGCAGGCGCATCGATCTTGCAGATCTCACGCGCAAAATGGATAGAAGACTCATTGGCGGTGTCGTCTTGGGCGACCGGCTTGGCAAAGCCGACGCGCAGACCCTGGCGTTGCAGCGCCAGCACCAGACCCAGAGCAACCGAAGTCAGACCCACGTTCTGGCGGGTCGGGGCAAGAAAGAATGTTTGCATGATCTTGAGAATCCGGAAAAAAGAGCAGGCTGGAAAGGGGTAATACAAAACTTCGAAATCATAATATGCCGGGGCAACAACGTTAACTGCACTGCGCACATTGTTTGATTTAGGGCGGAACTTTAGTGCATCGCAGCGGCAGATACCCGGTACTTTTGCCGCTTTTCGAATCTACGCAAGCAATACTGACGCAGCAAGAAAGTTAAAACAGCAAGAAAAGCAAGTACTGACAAAACTTACCAATAGAAAAATTTTGTAGTCAGTATTAGAAAACAACATTTTATTGATGCAAATTCGTCATCACGCTGCGCTTTACTCCTTACAGCAAACCCTGTGCAAACAAACGAAACAAGAAATTTACCCATTAATATCAACATCTTGCCATGCTAAATTGCAACAATCAGGTAAAAATACGACGGCGCAATTGCCAAACAATTCGATGTTGTTCAACAATACATGACTACAAAAAAGGATTTGCTTTAGCGAATCCATTCCAAAGCGCAATCAGGCTGCATGGGCGAGGTTGGGAATGAATAAACAGGACTTGAATTCGGCAATTGAAATGCTGTTTTATGGCTATCGCTTGTTCTCTGCGCAGCCCGATCCAATTCTGGGCGAGCAAAAACTGGCGCGGGTACATCACCGAATTATGTATTTCGTCGCCAGAGAACCGGGGTTATCGGTGAATCGACTACTTTTTCGCCTGGGTGTCACCAAACAGGCCATCAACGCCCCCTTGCGCCAATTGCAGCAAATGGGGTTGCTAGCGGCAGCGACCTGCGAAATGGATCGTCGCGTCAAACGCCTGACGCTCACCGCAGAAGGTCAAAAACTGGAAAACCAACTATCTGGCAGCCAACACCATCTTTTATCGCAAGTTTTCAGCCAATGCGGCCCGCGTGCCGAACAGGGTTGGCGAGAAATCATGGCGGCGCACTCGGAGTTACACACGGTGACCAGCTCCGAAACCCGCTAGTCGCCATTACAGATAAAAAAACCAGACCCGAGGGTCTGGCTTTTTTATCTCGATCACATCAAGACAGGAAAGGATGACGCAGGACAATGGTCTCTTCGCGATCCGGACCGGTGGAGATCATGTCAACCGGCGCGCCACAGACTTCTTCGAGGCGCTTGAGGTAAGCCTTGGCATTCGCAGGCAAGTCTTCGTACTTCTTCACGCCGAAGGTCGACTCCGACCAACCCGGCATGTCTTCGAAAACCGGTTCGCACAGCGCCACTTCTTCAGCACCCGAAGGCAGCAAATCAACCACTTGGCCATTCAGTTTGTAACCCACGCACAGTCGCACAGTTTCGATGCCATCCATGACGTCGAGCTTGGTGATGCACAGGCCGGACACGCCATTGATCTGAATCGAGCGCTTGAGCGCAGCGGCATCGAACCAGCCGCAACGACGCGCACGGCCGGTCGTTGCGCCAAATTCGTTGCCGCGCTTGGCCAGACCTTGACCGACTTCACAGAAGAGTTCGGTCGGGAACGGACCGGAACCCACGCGAGTCGTGTAGGCCTTGGTGATACCCAGCACATAATGCAGCGATTGCGGCGCGACGCCTGCGCCCGGCGCAGCAGCGCCAGCCACGCAGTTCGACGAGGTCACAAACGGATAGGTGCCGTGGTCGATGTCGAGCAAGGTGCCTTGCGCGCCTTCAAACAGCAGATTTTCACCGGCGGCCATGCGGGCATTGAGTTCAGCAGACACATCGGCCAGCATCGGGCGGATGCGCTCGGCCAGCTTGAGCGCCTGATCGCGCACTTGCTGGTAGTCGATGGTGTCGGCGTGGAAGTAGTTCTTCAGCACGAAGTTGTAGTAGTCGAGGTTTTCGAGCAGCTTGGCTTCGAAGCGTTCGACATGAAAGAGATCCTGCAGACGGATCGCGCGACGCGCGACTTTGTCTTCGTAGGCCGGGCCGGTGCCGCGACCGGTCGTACCGATCTTCTTGTCACCCTTGGCCGCTTCGCGGGCGATATCGAGCGCGCTGTGGTACGGCAGGATCAACGGGCATTCACCCGAGATGCGCAGGCGACTGGCGACATTGATGCCGGCGGCTTCCAGCTCGTCGACTTCCTTCAAGAGCGCTTCGGGCGAGAGCACCACGCCATTGCCGATGTAGCAGGTCACGCCATCACGCAGGATGCCCGACGGAATCAGGTGCAGCACGGTCTTCTTGCCAGCAACGACCAGCGTATGACCGGCATTGTGACCACCCTGGAAACGCACCACGCCTTGCGAGTGATCGGTGAGCCAGTCAACGATCTTGCCCTTGCCTTCATCGCCCCATTGGGTGCCGATCACCACCACATTCTTGCTCATTGCAAACCTACCTAGTCAGTTCAAAAAAGGACCCGCCGAGGCGGGCTAATCGATCAAGCCAGCGCCACAATCTGCCACTGGCCATCTACATTCTGCAAACGGCGCGTACACGCGGTCTCTTCAACCTTGACGCCCAGATCCACCATGACGATTTCGCCGGCTTCGCGCAATTCACGGATCTTGGCAATCAACGCGGCATCATCACCGGCCGGCGCCAGAATCGCCGCTGGAGCAACCGGGAATGGCAAGCGCGCCATTTCGCGCAAGTCCATCGAAAAACCGGTGGCCGGACGCGAGCGACCAAATTTTTCACCCACGCTGTCATAGCGACCACCACGCGCCACAGCATTGGTAAAGCCTGCGGCATACGCGGTGAACACCAATCCCGTGTGGTAATAACTGCTGCGCAATTCAGCCAGATCAAAGCGCGCGGTAATGCCGCGAATCTTGAGCGCGG
>CAXYUI010000089.1:0-6849 GCA_964291975.1 uncultured Formivibrio sp.
GAAAACCTGCGCGTCTCGCAAGAAGACCTGATCCGCAGCGAAGGCCGCGCCACACTCAATACGCTGGTCGCCAGCGTGACGCACGACATGGGCACGCCGCTGGGCAACGGGCTGGTCATGGCCAATACGCTGGCCGAAGAAGCCAAAGCCCTGCGCGGCTTGATTGAATCCGGGCCAATCAAGCGTTCCGATCTGCTGCGTTTTCTGGACACGCTTGGCGAAGGCACCGATCTGATTCAGCGCAATCTGAACCGTGCGGTCGATCTGCTCAACAGTTTCAAGCAAGTGGCCGCCGATCAGGCCAGCGAGCAACGTCGCCGTTTCGATCTGGCCGCCACCGTGCGCGAGGTGATCTCTTCGCTCGCACCCACGCTTAAACGCAGCCCGCACCGGGTCGATATCCACATCCCGGATGGCATTGTGATGGACAGCCTGCCCGGCGCGCTGGGTCAGGTCATCATCAATCTGGTCAATAACGCCTGGCTGCATGCGTTTGAAGGTCGGGACAACGGCGTATTGACCATCACCGCGCAACGCGCTGGCGAACAGATTGAACTGCATGTGGCCGACAACGGCATCGGCATCTCACCCGAACACCTTGAGGTGCTGTTCCGGCCGTTTTTCAGCACCAAGATCGGCCAGGGCGGCACCGGGCTGGGCACAGCCATCGTCCACAATCTGGTCGTCAAAACCTTGGGCGGTGAGATTGCGGTCGAATCCACTCTGGGTCAAGGAACCACGTTCAAGCTCTCTTTGCCGCAAAACCTGCCAGACGCGCAGGGCTGAGCGCATTCAAATCCAGCCCAAGGGCAATCCCAAGCCACCAATGTCGCCCCAAAAAACGCATTGGGCACAGTGGGCGGCATTGTTGCACGCCAGACCGCAGCGCCAACAACACGAAATAATGGGGACATCCGCTTGGCCACGTGCCTGTCTCAGGCCTGTGCGCGAAAGGGTTTGCATTGCAGGTGGGCGATTGGGCTTGCGCCGCGTAAAATGGCGCGATCAATCGCAGGGGATACACCATGACATTCAAGGTATTTATCGACGGCCGCCACGGCACCACGGGTTTGAAGATCGACGAGCGCCTGCAAGGCCGCAGCGAAATCGAAATCCTCACCATCCCCGAAGCCCAGCGCAAAGACGCCAAGGTCAAAGCGGAATACGTCAACGCCGCCGACGTGGTATTTCTGTGCCTGCCCGATGCGGCAGCCAAGGAAACGGTCTCGCTGCTTGATCCAGCCAATAAGCGCACGCGCATTCTGGATGCCAGCACCGCACATCGCACCAATCCGGACTGGGTTTACGGTCTGCCGGAACTCTCGGCGGAACAGCGCGAAAAAGTGAAGCACGCGCAGAAAGTCGCCGTGCCCGGCTGCCACGCCAGCGGCTTCAACCTGATCATGCATCCGCTCGTCAAAGCCGGCCTCGTTCCGGCCGATTATCCGGCGTCCTGCCATTCGGTCACGGGTTATTCGGGCGGCGGCAAGGAAATGATCGCCGACTACGAAACGCGCGGCAGCGAAGAACAAATGAAAAGCCCGCGCCAGTACGCGCTCAGCCAGTCGCACAAGCATCTGCCGGAAATGCAGGCGGTCTGCGGCCTTGCCTTCAAGCCGATTTTCAACCCGATCGTCGGCCCGTTCGCACAAGGCATGGTGGTGACCGTGCCGCTGCACACCCGCCTTCTGCCCGGCCAACCTGACGCACAGAAGATCCACGCGCATCTGACTGAATGGTACGCCGGCCAGACTTTCGTGAAGGTCGCGCCGTTTGATGCCGCCACCTGGCTCGACAACGGTTTCCTGCCAGCCACCGCCTGCAACGATACCAACCGCGCCGAACTCTTTGTATTCGGCCACGCCGATCAAGTCATCGTCTGCGCGCGCTTCGACAACCTCGGCAAGGGCGCTTCGGGCGCGGCGCTGCAGTGTATGAACATCATGCTGGGTCTGGATGAGACCACGGGTCTGGCGGCCTAAAAACGGCACAATCCAAAAAAATCCCCAGCTTTGAAACTGGGGATTTTTGTTTAATGGCTCTTGGCATTCGCGCCATAAATGGCGTGCGGGTCTTTGAGCACTTCGTCCTTGATCGTCCATTCGCCGTTTTCCAGCGCCCGATAGAAGCAGCTCTGCCGCCCGGTGTGGCAAGCAATGCCGCCTTCCTGATCGATCAGGTAAATCAGCACATCGCCATCGCAGTCCATGCGGATTTCATGCACGCGCTGGAAGTGGCCGGATTCCTCACCCTTGTGCCAGAGCTTCTGACGCGAACGTGTCCAGTAATGTGCCGTGCCTTTTTCGGCGGTCAGCGCGACGGCTTCGCGGTTGGCAAAAGCAAACATCAGCACGCGGCCGGATTGTTTATCTTGCGCGATCACCGGCACCAGACCAGCGCTATCGAATTTGATTTCATCAAGCCACATCGCGGGCATTTCCCTATCCGGTTCATTCCGGTTTCAGCAACAGCCAGTTGTGGGCTGTCTGGTTATAAAAACCGCTTTCCATGAAAGCGCGTTCGATTTCGCCAGTTTTCCGCATCAGGTGCAGCCCTTTTTGCAAAGCGGCAAATACCTTTTCGCCATCAGGATGACGGCGGCTGACGATCAAATGCCTTGATCCGGCCAAACCGATTTTGACGCCAGGAACCGGAACAAGACGCACGCCTTTGATTTCAACGCTCATATCCGGCGTATTGGCAAAATCATGCAACAGTACATCGGCCCAACCTGCGTGGATCATCTTGAATTGCTGGTCTTGCGTCGGGACGCTCAAGCGCTTGGCAAAGCCGAAGCGCTCCAGCGTGCTCCAGTCCACTTGCCAGGTTTGCGAGCTGACCACGGTCAGCTTGCTCAGATCAGCTGCGTTGCGAATTTTGGGCATTTTTTGCGCCAGGGTATACAGCCCTTTTTCAAAATGCCCGTCCGGAATCAACACATCAGACTGGAAAATGAAATCGGCATTTTCAGCACAGTAGTTATGCCAAACCGCAGGGCCACCGCCCACCACCAAGCCGCTGCGAATCGATTCACGCGCACGCGCCGAGTTGGGCACGACAAAATCCACAAAGCGCGCATCCTGCCCACCCAAAACAATGGCGCGGCGGAAAAGCGCCTGCTCAACCAGCCCGCCAGAGCCAAGATTGGCGTAGCTATTGACCTCTCGCCAATGGCGGCCATTCAGAAAAGCATCCAGCTTTTGCTTGTCGTAATCGGTAACCGGGACGGTAATTTCCAGCGCAGCATGGCTGGACAGCGCAAACAGAAGCAGCAAACAAGCAAACAGGCTATGTCTCATGGCGGTCTGGCTCGGACAAGAGAAACCAGTATTGGCCTCAGAAAAAACCGTCGCAAGCGTGCTGATCCAAACGACTTACAGACGGACTTCAATCCCCGCCGCGCGCATGGCTTCTTTGGCCTGACGCACCGTGTATTCGCCAAAGTGGAAGATGCTGGCAGCGAGCACGGCATCGGCATGGCCTTCAATCACGCCGTCGACCAGATGCTGCAGATTGCCGACGCCGCCCGAGGCGATCACCGGAATATCGACAGCATCCGAAACGGCGCGCGTCAGCGGCAGGTTGAAACCGATCTTGGTGCCGTCGCGGTCCATACTGGTCAACAGAATTTCACCGGCGCCATAGACCTGCATCTTCTTCGCCCACTCGACCGCATCGAGACCGGTGGCCTTGCGCCCGCCGTGGGTGAAGACTTCCCAGCGCAGCGGCTCGCCCGGCAGACTGACCTGCTTGGCGTCGATCGCCACCACAATGGCTTGCGAACCGAAACGGCTTGAGGCTTCGCGCACGACGTCCGGGTTGGTCACGGCGGTGGTGTTGATGCTGACCTTGTCCGCGCCGGCATTGAGCAGGCGGCGCACATCGTCGGCCTTGCGCACGCCGCCACCGACAGTCAGTGGAATGAATACCTGCGAGGCTACGGCTTCGATCACATGCAGGATCACATCGCGCTCATCGGAAGAAGCCGTAATGTCGAGGAAAGTGATTTCGTCCGCGCCCTGATCGTCGTAGCGCTTGGCGATCTCGACCGGATCGCCGGCATCGCGCAATTCAAGAAAATTAATCCCCTTGACCACACGGCCAGCGGTCACGTCGAGACAGGGAATGATGCGTTTGGCGAGAGGCATGACAAACTTTCAATCAAAAGGGGCGACCGCAGCCGCCCCGGTTTCGGTGCAAACGGTTCAGGCAGAAAGCTGATCGGCCAGATCCTGCGCAGCCGCAAAGTCGATGGTGCCTTCGTAGATGGCGCGACCAGTAATCACGCCTTCGATGCCTTCTTTTTCCACCTCGCACAACGATTTCACATCGCCAAGGTTGGTCAGACCGCCCGAAGCGATCACCGGGATCGTCAGCGCTTGCGCCAGCTTGACAGTGGCTTCGATATTCACGCCGGAAAGCATGCCGTCGCGGCCGATGTCGGTGTAGATCACCGATTCAACGCCGTAACCCTGAAAGCGCTTGGCCAGATCAATCACGTCGTGGTCGGTCACCTTGGACCAACCATCGGTCGCGACCATGCCGTCCTTGGCATCCAGACCCACGATGATATGGCCCGGGAAGGCATCGCAAGCTTCGTGCAGAAAGCCCGGCTGCTTCACAGCGGCGGTGCCGATGATGACGTAATCGATGCCGGCGTCGAGGTATTGCTCGATGGTATCGAGATCGCGAATGCCGCCGCCGAGTTGCACCGGAATATCGCCATCAACCTGAGCCAGGATGCCTTTGATCGCAGCAAGGTTCTTCGGCTTGCCGGCAAACGCGCCATTCAGATCCACCAGATGCAGACGACGCGCGCCTTTATCCAGCCAGTGTTTGGCCATCGCGGCAGGGTCTTCGGAGAAAACGGTGGCGTCTTCCATCAAGCCTTGACGCAGGCGAACGCAGTGGCCGTCTTTGAGATCAATCGCAGGAATAATCAGCATGATAAGGATTCAAGTGAGCAATAAAATCGGCCGACGCGCGAACGCCGGCCACCGATCAGAAACAACCATCCCAGTGTACAAAATTTCGCAGCAAAGTCAGGCCTGCGTTGTGGCTCTTTTCCGGGTGGCACTGGATGGCAAAAATATTCTTGCGCGCCACCGCCGCCGCAAAGCGGTAAGGATAAGCGCTTTCGATCACCGCGATGTCTTCTTCGGGCGCGAAATGATAGCTGTGCACAAAGTAGAAACGCTCGGCATCGGCAATCCCAGCCCAGAGCGGATGATCGCGCACGATAAACATTTCGTTCCAGCCCATGTGCGGGACTTTCAGCTTCTGGCCGTGGGCGTCGACCATCTGGTCAGCAGGGAAGCGTACGACGCGCCCCTTGAACACGCCCAGACCCGGCGTATCACCTTCTTCGCTGTGTTCAAACAAGAGCTGCGCGCCGACACAAATACCCAGAAACGGCTTGGACTGCGCGGCTTCGAGCACGGCAGCTTTCAGGCCGCTGGCTTCAAGTTCGCGCATGCAATCCGGCATCGCGCCCTGCCCCGGGAAAACCACCTTGTCGGCGGCAGCCACCACGGCCGGATCGGCAGTCAGAATAATCTCGGCATGACCAGCCGCTTCGCGCTCAAAGGCCTTGGTCACCGAGTGCAGGTTGCCCATGCCGTAATCAACAATTGCAATCTTCATCTCAGCCTACCAGCGTGCCTTTGGTCGACGGCGTGATGCCGGCCATACGTGCGTCCTGCTCCACCGCCATACGCAGCGCACGGCCTAAAGCCTTGAAGACGGTCTCGGCTTGATGGTGGGCGTTCTGGCCGCGCAGATTGTCGATATGCAGCGTGACGGCGGCGTGATTCACAAAGCCACGGAAGAATTCGCCGAACAGATCGACATCGAAACTGCCGATGGTCGCGCGGGTATAAGGCACGTTGTATTCAAGGCCGGGGCGGCCCGAGAGATCGATCACCACGCGGCTCAGCGCCTCGTCGAGCGGCACATAGCTGTGGCCGTAGCGACAAATGCCCTTTTTGTCACCGACCGCCTTGGCAAAAGCCTGGCCGAAGGTAATGCCGATGTCCTCGACCGTGTGATGCGCGTCGATATGCAGATCACCTTTGGCGACGATATCGAGATCGAACAGGCCATGTCGGGCGATCTGGTCGAGCATGTGATCGAGGAAAGGCACGCCGGTATCGAACTTGGATTTCCCGGTGCCGTCGAGGTTGATCGACACGGAAATCTGGGTTTCCAGCGTATTGCGGGTAACGGTAGCTTGGCGCATGGCTTGGTCTGATTCTATTCAGCCGCAAATGCGGCGCAGTGGCGATTGTCCAACAGAATGGCTGCGCCGTGAAGCTGGCAAGCGGGTTTAAGCCTGATTTTTCGTGCTTTTTCGCTGGCTTGCGGGCTTGTTGCGCGCCCGCAGCGCTGCGGCGATGCCTTTTTTGGCCCACTGCCGCAAAGCAACATCATCATCGAGCGCCACCTCTGGCAGCGGATAGTAGGCCATGGTCTGCATTCGGCCATCTTTCATGGCATAGGAAAACGGCAGCAAACCCTGCGTTTCAAAGTCGGATTTCGATTCAGCATCGACTTTCAGATACAGAATCTCATCGACCACGATGGCGAAAAACAGCTCGTCGCAATACAGGCCATACCCGCCAAACATCGCCCGCGCGCGCAAAGCGCCCAATGGGGACAGTTGTTCGAGCAAGAGAGTCAGGTATTCGGGTTGGCGTTTCACACACCCGCCTTCACCGAGCAAAAGTCACCGGCCGGCATGCCGCCGGCCAGCACTTCTTGCAGCGCCGGATTCTGTTCACGCGGCACCTGGCGCGGCTTGCCGTCTTTATCCACGGCGACGTAGGCAAACACGCCCTCAGTCACGCAGTA
>CAXYUI010000090.1:0-6808 GCA_964291975.1 uncultured Formivibrio sp.
CTTTCCTTGACGCTGGCCAAAGAGCTCAAGCTTTCGCGTGGCGACATCCATATCCTGGGCTTGGCCGCCTTGCTGCACGATGTGGGCAAGCATGATGTGCCCAACAAGATCCTGCTGAAAACCGATGCGTTGACCCGCGCCGAGCAAGCTGTGCTGGAACAGCATGTGCAATGGAGTTTGGCGGCGGCGCAAAAAGCAGGTCTGGTCGGGCCGGTGCTGGAGGTGATCGGCCAGCATCATGAAATGTGCGATGGCAGTGGTTATCCGCAGCGACTGAAGCTGGCGGCGATTCATCCGGTTGCGCGTGTACTGGCCTTGATTAACGCCTTCGATAATTTATGCAATGCGCCCAATCCGGCGCAGTCGATGACGCCGCACGAAGCGCTGGCTTACATGTTTGCGCAGCAGCGCAGTAAATATGACGCCCCAATCATGTCGACCTTTATTCGCTGCATGGGCGTGTACCCGCCCGGTTCGGTGGTGATGCTCTCCAACGATGCTTTTGCGCTGGTGGTGTCGGTCAATTCCAGTCGGCCGCTTAAACCGCAGGTGCTGGTCTACGAGCCTGATGTGCCGCGTGAAGAGGCCATTGTGGTCGATCTGGAAGAAGAGGCGGATCTCAATATCAGCAAAGCGCTCAAGCCCAGCCAATTGCCGCGTGCGGCTGCGGAATACCTGAATCCGCGCAAGCGGCAAACTTATTACTTCGATGCGAAGGATGAAGCATGAGCCCATCGCCGGAAAAATTGCTCGATGCCTGTGCTGAAGCCGTGTTGGCGGTTGATGCCGATAGTCTGCGCATTGTTGCCGCCAATCACGAAGCCGGGCAGTTGTTGGGCTTGCCGGCGCGTGAATTGGTGGGTCGGCTGATTTCAGAATTCGAGGTCGGCTTGCAGGATTTGTGTTTTTGGGACGAGGTGCGCGCGGGCAACCGGCAAAATTACAGCGCGGTGGAAAGCGAATATCGTCACCACGGCGGAGGCCTGTTTGCCGTGCGTAAAACCGTGCGTTTGCTGGAAGAAGAGGGGTGTTATGTGGTGTCGGCGCATGACATCACTGCGCAGCAGCAGATCGAAGAGCAAACCGCGCTGGCCAATTCGCTGTTGACTGCCACGCTCGAATCCACCGTCGACGGCATTTTGGTCACCGATCTGAATGGTGATGTACAGCATGGCAACCGCCGTTTTTGCCGACAGTGGCAGCAGGCCGATTCAGTGCGGGCGGGCGCGGATGGACGCGCCTTGTTTGATCGGATACTCGCGGTGCTGGAAGACCCCCTGCGTGTGCGGCGCTGGATCGACGAGCTGTTCGCTGATCCGCAAAGTGAAGGGCAGATCGAATGTCGGGTGATGGATGGCCGGGTTTTTGAAATTGTCAGTCTGCCGCAGCGTTATAAGGAGCGGGCCATTGGTCGGGTGTTCAGTTTTCATGACATCAGCAAACTCAAGGCGGCTGAGGCCGAGCTGATCGCCGCGCGCGATGCCGCCGAGTCCGCCAATCGCGCCAAAAGCGAGTTTCTTTCGCACATGAGCCATGAGCTGCGCACCCCGCTCAATGCGATTCTTGGTTTCAGTCAGGTGCTGGAAGACGAACTCGATGCGCCCAATCGCTCGCTGGTTGAGCATATTTCGCGAGCGGGACACCATCTGCTCGATCTGATTAATGAAGTGCTCGATCTTTCCAGCATCGAAGCCGGCAAGCTCCATCTGCAACCGGTAGCGGTTGATCTGGTGGCTGTGGTTGATGATACGGTGGCGCTGTTACGGCCGCTGGCAAGTAAACGGACGGTGACGCTGGCCGTGCATGCGCTTGAACATGGTCGTTATTTTGTGATGGCCGATGCGCGACGTTTGCGTCAAATGCTGCTGAACCTGGTTTCCAACGCCATTAAATACAACCGCGAGCATGGCAAGGTCACCATCAGCGTCACGCCGGGGCAGGACGACAGTTGGCGCTTGCTGGTCACCGATACCGGGGTCGGCATCGCTGAATCCGAACAGCAGCAATTGTTCCAGCCCTTTACCCGGGTCGGGCAGCAGCAAGCGCAAATCGAAGGCACGGGTATCGGACTGGCGTTTACCCGCAAGCTGGCGCGGCTGATGCACGGACAAGTGGGCTTGCGTAGCGAAGTGGGCGTGGGCAGTACGTTCTGGATTGAGTTGCCGCGCAGTCAGACTGGGCAAATTGCCAGTGCGCCAACTCCTGGCGGTACATTGCTGCTGTATATCGAGGACGACGCGCTCTCGCAAAAACTGCTGGCGGCTGTCCTGGCGCGCCGGCGCCCTGATCTGCATCTTTTACTGGCCAGCTTGGGCGAAGAAGGGCTTGCGCTGGCGCAACAGAGACAACCGGCTTTGATCCTGCTCGATCAGCATCTGCCTGATATGGGCGGGGCGGAGGTGTTCAGCCGCTTGCGCGCCGATGCGGCTACAGCGCGCATCCCGGTTTTTGCTTTGTCTGGCAATGCCGGCGATGCGGATCGCGAAGCTGCGCTGGCCAGTGGCTATCAGCGCTATTTGACCAAACCGATCCAGATCGAAGAGCTGCTTGATGCGATCAGCGAACTGTTGCCTGAAGGTGACGCGTCAGCGCCCAATTGACGTGCTCCCGCACGATTTCATCTTCATCATCGCGGCGCTGTGACAGCGCCGCAATCACGTCCTGCGTCGTTGGCGCGTTACCCAAGCCCACGGCCAGATTGCGCAGCCACTGCTTGTAACCGATGCGATAGATCGGACTGCCGGCCATTTTTTGCTGAAAATCTTGCTCGCTCCAGGCAAAGAGTTCGACCAAGGTTGCGCGATCCAGGCCGTGGCGCACCTGAAAATCCGCCTCTTTGGTTTCAACGGCAAAGCGGTTCCACGGGCAGGCGAGCTGGCAATCGTCGCAGCCGTAGACGCGGTTGCCGATCAGCGCGCGCAATTCTTCCGGGATTGATCCTTGGTGTTCGATGGTCAGATAAGACACGCAGCGGCGCGCGTCGAGCGTGTAAGGCGCGACGATGGCGCGGGTCGGACAGACGTCGATGCAGCGCGTGCACTGGCCGCAATGGCCTTTTTCCAGTGGCGCGTCGACGGGCAGCGGCAGGTCGGTAAAGAGTTCGCCCAGAAAGAAAAACGAGCCGTGATCGCGATTGAGCAAGAGCGTGTGCTTGCCGCGCCAACCGTTGCCAGCTTGTACCGCAAGTTCAACTTCGAGCACCGGCGCGGAATCGACAAAGGCGCGATGGCCAAATTCGCCGACCTTTTGTGTGATGTGGTCAGCCAGCTTTTGCAAGCGGCTGCGCAACACCTTGTGGTAATCCCGACCCAGCGCGTAGCGCGAGATATAGGCCTGCTCGCTGTCAACCAGCATGGCTTCGGCCTCAGCGGCGGCGGGAGGCAGATAGGGCAGGTAAACGGTGATGACCGAGCGTGTTCCCGGCACGAGTTCCGCCGGTCGGGCGCGTTTCAGGCCATGCCTTGCCATATAATCCATGCCGCCGTGGAACCCGGCCGCGAGCCAAGACTCCAAGCCCGGCTCGGCATGACTGAGATCCACGCCGGAAATCGCGGCGCGCGCGAAACCCAATTCCAGCGCGCAAGCCTTGATTTCATTCGCCAATTTCTGAAGGTCGAGTTCTGTATGCATGACGCCGATGATACCGTTTTCAGTGTCTACCTGCCCGACGAGGCTGCGACGGCGAGTCTCGGTGCGGCGATCGCGCGCGTGCTCAAACCGGGCATGAGCATTTGGCTGGAAGGCAATCTGGGCGCGGGTAAAACCACGCTGACGCGCGGTATTTTGCGTGGACTTGGGTTTGAAGGCCGCGTCAAAAGCCCGACCTATACGCTGGTTGAGCCTTATATTGTTTCGAGCTTATACTTGTATCACTTTGATTTATATCGGTTTGGCGATCCTTCGGAATGGGAAGACGCGGGCTTTCGTGATTACTTCAATCCCGAATCGGTTTGCCTGATCGAATGGGCCGACAAAGCCGAAGGTCTGCTGCCGACCCCGGACTGGGTGATTGAGCTGTCGCCGGAATCGACAGGCCGGCGTTGCCGGATCATTGCGCACAGCGCGCTGGGCAAAGCCTGTCAGCAACATCTGGATTTTGAATGAACACTTCGCGTCGCGATTTTCTGCAATTGGCCTCGGTGGCGCTGCTGTTCTCGGTGTCGCCGCTGGCGCAGGCTGCCTCGGCTGGCGTCGTCGCTGTGCGCGTCTGGCCGGCGCGCGCCTACACGCGCGTCACCATCGAATCGACCGCGCCGCTCAAGTTCAATCATTTCTCGCTCGATAACCCCGACCGGCTGGTGGTTGATCTGGACGGGGTGGATCTGAACGCCGAATTGCAAAGCCTCGCTGGCAAGGTGGGTCAGGATGATCCGCATATCAAACAATTGCGCGCCGGGCGCAATAAGCCCGGCGTGGTGCGCTTGGTGCTCGATCTCAAAGGGCCGGCCAGCCCGCAGGTGTTTACCCTGCCGCCGGCCGGCGAATACAAACATCGTCTGGTGATCGACCTCTATCCGGCCGGGCAGGAAGACCCGATTCTGGCTTTTCTCAACGAGAATGCGCCCGAGCAAGCGCCGTTGGCGCAGGCCAGCCGCGCCAGCGCGGTTGACGAGGTGACGCCGGGCGTTGATCGACTGGTGACCGTGGTGCTTGATCCCGGCCATGGCGGCGAAGATCCCGGCGCGGTCGGCCCTTCCGGTCATTACGAAAAAACCGTGGTGTTGCAGATTGCCAAACGGCTGAAAGCCCTGCTGGAAGACGAGCCCAATATGCGCGTGATTCTGACGCGCGATGGAGATTACTTCGTGCCGCTGGGTGTTCGCGTCAAGAAAGCGCGCGCAGTCCGCGCCGATTTGTTTGTGTCGATTCATGCCGATGCGTTTATCAAGCCCGATGCTCATGGCTCGTCGGTGTTTGCGCTGTCCGAGCGCGGCGCGTCTTCCACGGCTGCGCGTTGGCTGGCGCAGACCCAGAACGACGCCGATTTGATCGGCGGGGTGAAGGTCGATACCAAGGACAAATACCTCGCGCACACGCTGATGGATCTGACCCAGACCGCAACGATCAATGACAGTCTGAAATTGGGCAAGTCGATGCTGGGCGAGCTGGGCGGGGTGAACCGCTTGCATAAATCCGGAGTCGAGCAGGCCAGTTTTGCCGTGCTCAAAGCGCCGGATATTCCCTCGGTGCTGGTTGAAACGGCTTTTATCTCCAACCCGCAGGAAGAGAAAAAACTGGTCGATGCGGCCTATCAGCAGAAAATGGCCATCGCCTTGCGCAACGGGATTCGCCAGTTTTTTGCCAAGAATCCGCCCGTGCAGCGCACGCGCGTGGCGCTCAAGTAAGTCCGAGCACAGCGCGCGCGTTCGCGCCGGTTGCGGCGATCACGTTTTCCACCGGCAACGCGCGTAATTCAGCCAAAACCCCGGCCATGTGGCGCAACTCGCCCGGCTCGTTGCGGCCTCGTTGACCCAGCCATTCAGGCGGGATGTCGGGCGCGTCGGTTTCCAGCACGATGGCATCCAGCGGCAGCTCGGCGGCCAGCCGACGGATGTTCTGCGCGCGTGACCAAGTCATCGCCCCGCCAAAACCCAGCTTGAAACCCTGTTTGATAAAGGCCTCGGCCTGCTGGACGCTGCCGTTGAAAGCATGGGCAATGCCGGCGTTTACCCCGGTCTGGCGCAAGCATTTGAGCACGCGATCCTGCGCGCGGCGGATGTGCAGCAGAACGGGCAGATCGAATTCGCGCGCCAGCTTGAGCTGTTCGATCAAGAGCGCTTCCTGCGCAGCCAGATCACCGCCTTCGATAAAACCATCCAGGCCGATTTCGCCGACGGCCACCGGGCGGTCTTTTTCCAGATGCTGGCGCAGCAAGATCAGATGTTCCGGTCGGTGCTCAGCCAGATACATCGGGTGCAGACCAAAAGCCAGATCGCAGCCGTAGCGCTCGCGCATCAGGAGGGTGTCGGCAAAAGTGCGCGCGGCGACGGCCGGCACGACGATGCGCGCAAGGCCTGCTGCTTGTGCGCGAGCAAAAACTGCGTCGCGGTCAGCGGCAAATTCGGGAGCGTCCAGATGGCAATGGGTGTCGATCAGCATGGGCGGACTTTTGCGTGGGCATCGCGTTAGAATACTGAGCTTTGCGAGAGCGATGAAGTCGAAGTGACAAGGAGACCGCGATGCCGGTGATTAGCGTGAAACTTGCGGGCGAGCTGACTCGCGAGCAGAAAAAAGAAATCGTCGAGCGCTTTACGCAGACGATGGTAGAAGTTGCCGGCAAGCCGCGCGACTATGTGGTGGTTTCGTTTGAGTCGCAACCCTATGAAAACTGGGGTTGGGGCGGTCAATTACTGGATGAGGAATAAACCATGGCTTTTTATCTTCGCGCCGAATCGGTGCCGGAACTGGCAGGGCTCGACAAATTCCAGCGCCGCATGCTCCTGCGTGGCACTTTCCTGAAAGAGCGGCTGGTATCGACGCTGGTGCTTTTGGGGGTGATTTTGCTGAGCGTGAATTTCGGCATCAATCCTTTGATCCAGAAATTCTTTCCGCTTTTGAAAAACGACCAAATCGGCTATGCGGCCATTTTGTTGGCGTGGCTGTTGTTGCTGATGGCGATTCGCGACATGGTGATGATGAATATTTTGCGCCCGAAGATCGCCGCCCACCGCGCCAAGGCCGCCGCCCAGCCTGAAGCGGTATAATTGTCGTTTTGATCGTCACTGCTGATCGACGCGCGTGGCATGGTTCTTTGGTCGCGCCGTAAACTTTTTTGATTCAAATTTCCGGGATTTCATTCCATGCGCAC
>CAXYUI010000091.1:0-6733 GCA_964291975.1 uncultured Formivibrio sp.
AATACAAGAAGACCAGGTTGATGAGCGGGAAGCACTCCGCCATCGTGTATTGCACACGGGTTTGACCCTGGGCGTGGAGGCCGACGGCCATTTCCACGGCGAGCAGGCCAAACAGGGTGGTGAACTTGATGATCGGGTCCATGGCCACGGAAGACGTGTCCTTGAACGGGTCACCCACGGTGTCACCCACCACGGCGGCGTCATGCAGCGGGGTGCCCTTGGCGCGCAGTTCGGTTTCCACGATCTTCTTGGCGTTATCCCATGCGCCACCAGCGTTGGCCATGAATACGGCCTGGTACAGACCGATGATGGCTAGCGAGATCAGGTAGCCGATAAAGAAGAACGGTTCGATAAAGGCAAACGCCAGGGTGCCAAAGAACACCGCCAGGAAGATGTTGAACATGCCCTTCTGCGCGTATTCGGTGCAGATGGCCACAACTTTCTTGGAATCTTCGACGGAAGCCTTGGTTTCGCCATCGAGCTTCATATTGCGCTTGATGAACTCCACCGCACGGTAAGCGCCGGTCGACACGGCTTGGGTGGAAGCACCCGAGAACCAGAAGATCGTCGCGCCACCGGAGATCAGGCCAAGCAAGAACGGGGCATCCAGCACCGAGAGCTCCGCGACATCGTGCACAAGACCACCCGTCAGCATGAAGATGATGGAGAACACCATCGTCGTCGCGCCCACCACGGCAGTCCCGATCAGCACCGGCTTGGCGGTCGCCTTGAAGGTGTTGCCAGCGCCGTCGTTTTCTTCGAGCAAGTCTTTCGCCTTGTCAAAGTTTACGGTGATGCCAAAGTCCTTCTTCACCTCGGCTTCGATGCCGTCGATCTGTTCGATCGTGGAAAGTTCATACACAGATTGCGCGTTGTCGGTCACCGGGCCGTAGGAGTCAACCGCAATGGTCACCGGCCCCATGCCGAGGAAGCCGAAAGCCACCAGACCAAAGGAGAACACCGCCGCCATGGCTGCGCCGTGATTCGGGTTAATCACTTCAGCCAACTGGCCTTGCGAGACGAGATAAGCGCCGCCCATCAAGGCCACGATCACCAGACCCATCCAGAATGCGGAGAAGTTACCCGCAGTCAAACCAGCCAGAATATTCAGACTCGCACCACCTTCGCGAGAGCCCGTCATCACTCCGTTCCCGGGGCCGGAGTTAGTCGAGGTAAAGCCCTTAACAACTTCCGGGATGAGCGCGCGGGCCAGTGTGCCGAAGGTGATGACCACGGAGAGCTGCCACCACAGATCGGCATAGATCTGGCCGCCGATGGTAATGCCTCCCAGCAAGGCTTTGGAGGCAATAAAGGTGAAGATCAGGGAAACGATCGAGGTGACCCAGACCAGCGAGGTCAGCGGGTGTTCGAAGTTGAAGCGTTCCTTGTTGCCGTACTTGGCCTTCATGACCATCTCGTTGCCGAGGTAGGACAGGCCGGAAGCCACGATCATCATCACGCGCATCACGAAGATCCACACCAGCAGTTGAACCTGCACGGCGGGTTCGGTTACGGCCAGCATGATGAAGGTCACCAGCGCGACGCCAGTCACCCCGTAGGTTTCGAAACCGTCGGCGGTCGGGCCAACCGAGTCGCCGGCGTTGTCACCGGTACAGTCGGCAATCACGCCAGGGTTGCGAGCGTCGTCTTCTTTGATTTTGAAGACAATCTTCATCAGGTCGGAACCGATGTCGGCGATCTTGGTAAAGATGCCACCCGCAATCCGCAGCGCTGCAGCGCCCAACGATTCACCGATAGCGAAACCGATGAAACACTTGCCGGCGAGGTCGTTCGGGATGAACAGCAAGATGCACAGCATGATCAAGAGTTCGGTCGAGATCAGCAGCATGCCGATCGAGATGCCGGACTTCATCGGAATCGCATACACCGGGAATGCCTTGCCTTCAAGCGAAGCGAAGGCGGTGCGGCTGTTGGCCAGGGTGTTGATGCGGATGCCGAACCAAGCCACGCCAAAAGAGCCGGCAATGCCGACCAGCGAGAAAGCCAGGATCAGAATGACGTGGCTAGCCGCCATCTGCTGCACCAAGCCAAAGTAGGCCACGATGATGACAGCGATAAAGGCTTCAAGGATCAGCAGGAACTTGCCCTGGGTGATCATATAGGTCTTGCAGGTCTCATAAATCAGTTCACTGACTTCCGCCATGGATTTGTGAACTGGCATTTTCTTAACTTGGCCGTAGATCACCGCACCAAAAACCAAGCCCGCCAGACAAATCAGCAAGCCCCACATCAGGAGCTGGGAACCTGTCATCCCACCCAAAAAGCTGGCAAGGGCAGGATCGTTCAGATTGGGCAGAACAAGGTCGGCTTCTGATGCAGCCAGAGCCGGCAGCGCGCTCAAACCGAACGCGCCCATAGACAGCAGCTTGCGAACCATACCCCCTCCGGATAGCAGAGATCGGGCAATGCTTGTGAATGACATGGTTTTCTCCTTCTAGAGCCTGCAAAAAAAGCATTTTTTGAAGAACCGACGTAGTTCAATCACCACCAACTACGTAACTCGTAAGGTTTGGTGTAAAGAAAAAGCAACTTCTCGGCCTTTTCGCATTTTTCTTCCCGGACAGGGTGCCGCAATTGACCAAGATCAAACCCGACCTGACGAATGTATCACCCCCACCTGACAAAAAACCTGAAAATCATACCCATCACAAAGCATAAAACGCTTTATTTTCAGCAAGGTGAATCCAAAACCCCTCAACAAAAATCACAAATACAACAGACAGAAAAACAACATCTCATACGCCCAATTCGTGCACAAAAAACAACACCGCAAGAAGCCTGGGCGTCTTGCGGTGTTTAGTAGCTGGCAAAATTCAAATACGAAAGATCAATAAAACAAGGAAATCGAATAACGTTTTTTAATGAAAGTGAAATGAAAGCTTAAAAAAAGCAACGCCACCGATAAGCCTCGACAAACCCATCCTCCCGAACTCAGCTCACGGGAAAACCGGACAAATTAACCGCCTGATGACGCTGCAATCCCGCCAGAATTTCAGCAGATGCAGCCTCTATCCCCTCCCAGCCACGCACCTTGACCCATTTGCCGTGCTCCAGATCCTTGTAGTGCTCAAAAAAGTGCACCACCTGATGCAACACCAACTTGGGCATATCTTCATAACTCTGCACATCGTCATACAACGAGGTCAGTGCGCGCACGGGGACAGCCAAGATTTTGGCGTCCAGCCCGGATTCATCCTCCATTTGCAACACACCAATCGGGCGACAGCGAATCACCACGCCAGGCATCAAGGGATAAGGCGTAGCCACAAGAACATCGACCGGATCGCCATCTTCGGAGAGGGTGTGCGGGATATAGCCGTAGTTGAGCGGGTAGGACATGATGGTGCTGATCAGCCGATCGACGAACAGCGCGCCGGACAGCTTGTCATGCTCATATTTGATCGGCGCAGAATTGGCCGGAATTTCAATCACGACATTAAAATCCAGCGGCAAATCACAGCCGGCAGGTATTTGGGCAACATCCATGCAAGCACTCCTATTGAAAGACGGTCAGGGCAAATCAAAGACCAAAACCTCGGCAGACTGGCCGCCATTCAAAGTCAGCGTCGTTTCCTGATCCAGCCTGACCGCATCACCGGCTTCGAGTTGCACGCCATTCACCCGCAGCGACCCACGCGCTAAATGCACATAGCAACGCGCCCCCACAGATCGCGTTTGGGCTTCTTCACCATCAAAACACCCAGCCCAAATGCGGACATCTTGACCAATCGACACCACTCCGCCCTGCCCTGCTGGCGCAGCAATGAGAGCCAGACCTCCGCGCTTACTGGATTCCGAAACCCGCGCCTCTTCATAGGAAGGCGCTACGCCCTTTTGAGCGGTGAGAATCCAGATTTGCAAAAGATGAGAAACCTGATCGGATGAGGGGTTGAATTCGCTATGCTCCACGCCAGAGCCCGCGCTCATCCGCTGGACATCGCCAGCACGAATCACCGAACCGTTACCCATGCTGTCTCGATGTTCCAATTCGCCATCAAGCATGTAGGTCAGGATTTCCATATCGCGGTGCGCATGCATCCCAAAGCCCATATTGGGAGCGATATAGTCATCGTTAATGACCCTCAGTACGCCGTAATGCATATGCGCAGGATCGTAATAATCAGCGAAGGAAAAGCTGTGCCAAGACTGCAGCCAGCCGTGATCGGCATGACCTCGTTCGACGGACTTTCTCAAGGTAATCATGATTACTCCTCTTTCTGATCCGAAGACTTGCGCAAAAACGGCAACATCCGAGCCAGCGTATCGTCGCGGTCGAACAGGTAATGCTTGAATGCGCCTGCCGCGTGCAGCCCCACCAGAACGACCAACAGCCCCGCCAGCGCGCCGTGCACATTAAGGAGCACCAGCCCCACATCTTCGTTTTCCGGCAATAACGCAGGCAAAGGCAGCACACCGAGATAATCAAGACTGCCGCCAAAGGCCGAGGTCATCAGCCAGCCTGAAAGCGGCAAGGCAAACATCAGCAAATAAAGACTGTGGTGCACGCCCGTGGCCAGCCCCCGTTGCCAACGAGGCAGATCGTGACTAACCGGCGGTGCGCCTCGAACCACGCGCCACCCCAAGCGAACTGCAGTCAGCGCCAATACGGTGATTCCCAGCCACTTGTGCCAAGAGATCAGTTGCATCTTCTGCGCAGAAAACGACATGCCGCTGACCGACCAAGCCAGCCCTAAAGCAGCCGCAATCAAACCAGCTTGCAACCAATGCATTCCGATCTGAACATGGTCGTACGATGTTTTAGCCATATGAATCTCCAGTTGTTTAGTTATCGCAAATCATTATCACACATGAACTTTTCACAGTGTTCTCGCACACAGGCAAACGCGATCTGAGTAAAATGCCCAGCCTTGCTGCTTACCAAAGTGGCAGTCGCCCTCCCCATTACACAAAGAGGATATATGGACGACGTTCAAAAATTCATTGGTGGTTTCCGCCGCTTCCAGCACAAATATTTCGGCGAGAAAAAGCAGCTTTTCGAACAGCTCAAACGCCGCCAGCGTCCTAAAACCTTGTTGATTGGCTGCTCGGATTCGCGCGTTGATCCTGCATTACTCACAGATTGCGATCCGGGCGATCTGTTCATCGTACGCAACGTAGCCAATCTGGTTCCACCTTGCGAAATGGACACGGCGCATCACGGGGTCTCAGCCGCTATTGAATTTGCCGTCTGCGATCTCAAGGTTCGCCAGATTATCGTCCTCGGCCACTCGCATTGCGGCGGCATTTCCGCCTTGATGAAAGGTTACCAATCCAAAAGCGGCGCTAACTTTGTCAGCAATTGGGTATCGATTGCCGATGTTGCCAAGCAGCAAGTTCAAACCGAGATGGGAGACAAGCCCATCGAAGAACAAATCCGCGCCTGCGAAGCCGCTGCCATCATCGTTTCACTGGACAACCTGATGACCTTCCCCTTCATTGCCGAGCGCGTTGAAGCGGGCGAGCTCGCGCTCATCGGCTGGTATTTCGATATCGACAAAGGTTCACTTTACGATTTCGATCAAGAAAACAATACCTTCCAGCCACTGGTCACAGCACTCGAACAACCTTGAACTGCAAAGTTGAGTCCCTTGCTTGCCAATCTGTCATTGAGGGCTATAGTCGGATTGCTGCCACACCGGAAAGGAGCTCCAGTGAACCGTTCTAGCAGTGAGCAGTTGCAGTAAGTAAAGCAGTTGCAGTACGCAGTGGTAGTTGCAGTACTTGCAAGACCTGCCGGACAGCTCAGATTGTCCGATATCAATCAGCCGCCGCGGTTCGATCCGGTTAAGGATCAGCAGTTTCACCCGGCGGAATCCAAACGGGGCGCCAGTCAAGCGCCCCGTAGTTTTTCCGGTCTTTGTCAGCCCTCCCCGAAGCGGTATCATGCGCCCACCTCATCCTGACGGAGCGCCCGCGTGGCTCTGACTTCCCAGCAAAGCGTTCAGCACTACGAAAATTTCCCGGTGGGTTCGATCCTGCTGCCGGCGCGCTATCGCCCAGCCGTTGCTGCGGTTTACCATTTCGCCCGCCACGCCGACGATATCGCCGATGAAGGCGATCTGCCGTCAGCGCTTCGTTTGGAGCAGCTCGCACAGTGTTCCGCCGAACTGGCTCGCATCGAACGCAATGAAACCCCGCAAACCCGCCGCTATCAAGTGCTCGCCCCGGTGATTCGCGAGCACGCGATTCCCTTGCAACTCTTCGAAGATCTGCTCTCGGCATTCCGGCAGGATGTGGTCAAAACCCGCTACCACGATCACGCCGATGTGCTCGACTATTGCCGCCGCTCTGCCGATCCGGTCGGCCGCATTCTGTTGCATATTTTCAATGAAGCTTCACCAGAAAACCTGATCAGCTCCGACCAGATTTGCTCGGGGCTGCAACTGGTGAATTTCTGGCAGGATGTCGCCATCGACTGGCAAAAGAACCGCATCTATCTGCCGCAAGACGATATGCAGCGTTTTAGCGTCAGCGAAGATCATCTGGCCAAGGCGCAATGCGATACGGCTTTCCGGAACTTGCTGCGTTTCGAATGCGAGCGCACCCGCGCCATGCTGGAAGCCGGTAGTCCGCTGGGGCGGCGTCTGCCTGGCCGAATCGGGCTGGAAATTCGCACGATTGTCGCCGCTGCCACTCGCGTGCTCGACAAGCTCCACGCGGTTGAGTACGACATCTTTAACGCCCGTCCCCAACTCACCGCACGGGACTGGCC
>CAXYUI010000092.1:0-6679 GCA_964291975.1 uncultured Formivibrio sp.
CGTAATTGAGGTTGGGCGTATAAGCCGGCCAGCTATACGCGCTGCAAGTGCTGCCTGAAGGGGCGGGCGTGGCGGTTAGCGTGGGCGTAATCACGGGCTTGGTAGTCGGGGTGGGTGTGACCGTTGCGCCAATCTGGGTCTTGTTGTTGTAGGAACATTTTTTGGCCAGACCCGGATAAGGATCAGTGCCAAAGCTTGCAACATTGCAGGCTACGGTGCTGGTGGTGACGTATTTGTAAACCCATTTGTCCTTAATGCCGTAAGCGACGGTATTGGGCGCATTTTTTACCGTGCAGGTTCCGCCTTCGTTGGCGCATTTGCTAAAGCCCGACGGATAATCCGCGGCCTGAGCGCTTAAAGACAGCAGGCCGGCGGCCAGTATCCCTAAAGTCCTTTTCATGAATAAACTCTCTTTAAGATTAAATTTTTAGGGTTTGGAATTGATTGCGGATTTATTTTGCATTTGTTTTTGTGGTTGGTAAATTCATTACGTCAATATAATTAATTCATTTAATAATTTATTGGTGATTATTGGTGTTTTTGTAATTTTGCTGTCAGGTATGTATTGAGATTTGGGTGGTTTCCCTGCCCCAAGAGTGGGGCGGGGAGATTCGATGCTGTGTTTTGATAATTTATTGCCGGGTTATTTTGTGATAAAGGTTAGGTGGGCAGAAGCAATAGATTTGCGCTTTTAAAATAATCGCAATGGTAAATGGCTGCGTGCAGACCTTCTCGTTTCCCGTTTTATTAGTCTGATCGACAAAGATGTTTGCGCTGTGGTCATTCGCGCAGGTGGCTTGATAAATTTGGCTGAAGCCTGATTGGGCTATAGGCAATCTGGTGTCAATGAGATGGAGGGCGGCATCAAATTTTGAGAATCAGCGCCCCGGTGAAGATCAGGGGATGATGAGGGAGGAATGTGCCGCATAGCGGGGCTGGAAATAAATAAAGCCCTGATTTATCAGGGCTTTATTTATGTTCTTTGGCGGAGAGGGAGGGATTCGAACCCTCGGTAGACTTGCATCTACGCCTGATTTCGAGTCAGGTACATTCAACCACTCTGCCACCTCTCCGCAGCAGGAAGAGAATTCTAACCGAACTTTTCCCTTATTCCAAATATTTCTTTGGGATCTTGCGGTTTCTTGGCAGAATGCGCCCATCGCTTAACCAAGGATGTTGCTGTTCGCGGGTCGTCATGCTTTGCAAGTGCTTGATTCCGCATTTATTTCTGATGAAACGTCTAATCTGCTCCCTTCTGGCTTCCTTGTTGATGACAGCCTGCGGCAACGAGCTGCAGGCGCCCGGTTACAAGGTGGCGTCTTTCGCGGAATCACAAGAACTTGTGGTTCTGGTTCCCAATGGTCCAACCACTTTTTATCTCGACGCTCAAGGCCGCTATGCCGGGTTTGAACACGATTTGCTGACCCGTTTTGCTGAACAGCAGCAGAAGAAGGTTCGTTTCGTGGTGAGTAATCATGCCGAGTTGGAAGCGCGTCTGGCGCGTGGCGAGGCGCATCTGATTGCGGGTCTGGCGCGTGAATCGGTAGGCGAAGGTTTTGTCTTTGGCCCGGATTATCAGCCGGCGGAACCGGTGTTGCTGTATTTGCCTGCTCGACAAAAAGACAGTGCTCAGACCCTGTTTGCCCAAGGTCGCGCGATGGTTTCGGCTTTGCCGCAATTCATGTGGAGCTTGGAGGCCTTGCAACAGCAGTTTCCGCAAATGCATACCGAGGTGTTGTCCTCGGGGGACGGGGAAGCGCTGGCGGAGCGCGTTGCGCGCGGCGAGGTTGATTTTGCGCTGCTGGATCGGCATACCGCCGAGATTGTCCAAAACGCTTATCCTGCGCTAGCCATTCTGGATGGCTTGCTGCCGACGGGGAATCTGGCTTGGGTGATGGCGCCTGATGAAATGGCCTTGGCCGAGAAGGCGCGGATGTTTTTTGCGATGGCGGCCAAAGATGGCACTCTGGCGCGCTTGACCGACCGTTACTACGGCCATCTGGCGCGGCTGGTCGAGCCGGATGTGCTGGCCTTTCTGGGTAAAAGCAAAACCATTTTGCCGCAATACCGTGATTGGTTTAAGGAGGCGGAGGCTTATACCGGGCTGGACTGGCGCTTGATTGCATCGTTGGCGTATCAAGAATCGCACTGGAATCCTGACGCGGTTTCCGGGTTTGGCGTGCGCGGCATCATGATGCTGACCCAAGATACGGCTGCTCATTTGGGGGTGGATCGTCTTGATCCCTATCAGAGCATTCAGGGTGGCGCGCGCTATATCACCCAGCTGAAAAAACGCTTGCCGACGCGCATTGCTGAGCCGGATCGAACCTGGATGGCCTTGGCGGCCTACAACGTCGGTCTGGCACACCTGGAAGATGCCCGAATTTTGGCAAAACGGCAGAAGAAGAACCCCGACAGTTGGGCGGATCTCAAGACTACCTTGCCGCTCTTGGCCAAGCCAGAATTCTTTGAAACGGTGAAGTATGGCTATGCTCGTGGCGGAGAACCGGTGATTTTTGTTGAAAACCTGCGTTCTTATTACGACATCCTGGTGCGGCGCGAAGCGCCTTTGCGCAAGCGCGTTCCTAAGGCGCATGAAATGGTCAGCGCCGTTGAGCTCACGCCAGGGTTGGAGCACAGTGGTTGGCTGCAGGCAAGCGCCTATTAAGCTGGTCATATCAACCAGCGCTTGCTCCTTTGGGTTGGGGCGGAGGTTGAATCAAACTCTACCGTCCTTGCTGGTCAGTCTTGGCGGACTGTGTTTTTCCCCAAACGGAGCCTTGGCTCCGTTTTTCGTTCCGAATCAGTGCAGAAAACCCTTATCAGGACGCCAGTTGGCGGCGTGCCGGCGAAATTTCCGGGCTAGGGCGTTTGGGCTACAATACGGCTCTTTTATTTGTTCCGAGCCGTAAATCATGACCGCGACCCCCGTCCGTACCCGTTTCGCTCCCAGCCCCACCGGCTTACTGCACATTGGTGGTGTGCGCACCGCGCTGTTTTCCTGGGCTTATGCCAGAAAGCACGCCGGCAAGTTTGTGCTGCGCATTGAGGATACCGATCTGGAGCGCTCAACGCCCGAGTCGGTCGCGGCGATTCTGGATGGCATGCACTGGATCGACATCGGTTATGACGAGGGTCCGTTCTATCAGATGCAGCGCATGGATCGTTATAAGGAAGTGATCCAGCAACTGCTGGCCAGCGGCCATGCCTATCACTGCTATATGAGCCGCGAAGAACTCGATGCCTTGCGCGCCGAACAGGAAGCGCGCGGCGAAAAACCGCGTTACGACCGCCGCTGGCGCCCGCTGCCGGGCAAGTCTTTGCCGACGCCGCCCGCAGGTGTGCAGCCGGTGGTGCGTTTTGCGACTCCGATCGACGGTGTGATCGCCTGGGATGACGCGGTCAAGGGTCGTATTGAAATCAGCGCCACCGAGCTAGACGACCTGATCATCGCGCGTCCGGACGGCACGCCGACCTACAACTTCTGCGTGGTCATCGACGACTGGGACATGCAGATCAGCCATGTGATCCGTGGCGATGACCACGTCAACAACACCCCGCGCCAAATTGTGATCTATGAAGCACTCGGCGCGACCGTGCCGGTGTTCGCCCACCTGCCGATGATCCACAACGATCAAGGTCAGAAATTGTCCAAGCGCCGCGATGCGGTCAGCGTGGTCGATTACGACAAAATGGGCTTCTTGCCCGAAGCGCTGCTTAACTACCTGGCCCGTCTGGGCTGGGGTCATGGCGACGACGAATTCTTCACCATGGAACAGTTTGTCGAATGGTTTGATCTAAAAGACGTCAGCGCCAGCCCGAGCCGGTTCGATCGTGAAAAGCTCTTGTGGCTCAATGCCCAGCATATGAAAGTGGCTGATCCGGCCCGTCTGGCGGCGCTCACGAAGCGCTTCCTGGATGAAAAGGGGATTGATGTTGCCGCTGGCCCGGCGCTCGCTGATGTCATCGTGCTTCTGCGCGAGCGCGCGCAAACACTGGTCGAGCTCGCCGAGCAGTGTGTTTATTTCTACAAGCCGCTCGATCCGACCGCTGAAATTGTCGAAAAGCATCTGACTGCCGACGACGAAGCGCGTCTGCAACTGTTTGCCGAAGGCGCGGCCAAGCTGGAAGTCTGGGATCAGGCCACGCTGTCGCAGTTCATCAAGGATTTCGTCAAGCAGCAAGGCGTGAAGATGCCGCAAGTGGGCATGCCGCTGCGCGCCAAGGTGTGCGGCATCACCAACACCCCGTCGGTCGATGCGGTGCTGGCGCTCCTGGGGCGTGAGGAAGTGCTCAAGCGCTTGGCTTGATTAAGGCCGTTTCTGAGAACGCCCCGCCCAAAGCGGGGCGTTTTGCATGGGGCTGCCAAGATGCTGTTTATTACGATGTTGTTGCGACGGTGCTTGGGCGCGCAAAAGTGGGCGACGAAAAAAAACTGCCGGATGAACCGGCAGTTTTCATGAGGCGCAGGGGCGGGATTAACGCTTCTTCGGGATGAAGAGGTCGGTAATCGAGCCGTGGGCAATTTCGGCGGCGAAGGCCACAGTTTCCGAGAGGGTCGGGTGCGCGTGGACGGTCATCGCGATGTCTTCGATGTCCGCGCCCATTTCGTAGGCCAGTACGGCTTCGCCGAGCAGTTCGCCGGCGTTCACGCCGACGATGGCGGTGCCGAGGATGCGCTTGGTTTCCGGCTCGACCAGGATCTTGGTCAGACCGTCATCGCGGCCGTTGCCGAGCGCGCGACCGGAAGCCGCCCACGGGAACACGGCTTTTTCGTACGGGATGCCCTTGGCCTTGGCTTCGGTTTCAGTCAGACCCACCCATGCCACTTCCGGATCGGTATAGGCAATCGACGGGATGGCCTTGAAGTCGAGGTGAGCCGGATGGCCTGCAATGACTTCGGCGGCGCATTTGCCTTCGTGAGTCGCCTTGTGCGCCAGCATCGGGTTGCCGGTCACGTCGCCGATCGCGAAGATGTGCGGCACATTGGTGCGGCACTGCTGGTCGATATTGATAAAGCCGCGCTCGTCCACGGCTACGCCGGCGTTCTCAGCGCTAATCAGCTTGCCATTGGGGCGGCGGCCGACTGCGATCAGGATCTTGTCGTAAACCTGCGGTTCGGCTGGTGCCCAATCGCCTTCGAACCAGCACTTCAGACCTTCCGGCGTCGCTTCAACCTTGCTGACCTTGGTCTTGGTCATGATGGCTTCGTAGCGATTGGCGATGCGGTTTTCCAGAACTTTGATGACGTCGCGGTCAGCGCCCGGCACCAGGCCATCGCCCAGTTCAACGATGCTGATCTTGGAACCCAGCGAGGAGTACACACAGGCCATTTCCAGGCCGATAATGCCGCCACCGACCACCAGCATGCGAGCAGGGATGCTTTCCAGCTTGAGCGCGCCAGTGGAAGTAATCACGCGCGGATCGTCATACGGGTAGCCCGGAATCTTGAAGGCGGTCGAGCCGGCTGCAATGATGGCGTTCTCGAACTTCACGGTCTTCACGCTACCGTCTTCGGCCACCACATCAATGGTGTGCGGCGAGGTGAAATTGCCGTAACCGTTGATAACCTGCACCTTGCGCTGCTTGGCCAAGCCAGACAGACCCTTGGTCAGGCGACTGACGACGCTGTCCTTGAAGCCGCGCAACTTGTCCAGATTGATGCGCATATTGTCGAATTCGAGGCCGTGTTCTTTCATTTCCTCGGCATCGGTCATGACCTTGGCCACATGCAGCAGCGCCTTGGACGGGATGCAGCCCACGTTCAGGCACACGCCACCCAGATTGCTGAAACGTTCGACCAGCACGGTGTTTTTGCCAAGGTCAGCCGAACGGAAGGCCGCGGTATAACCGCCCGGACCGCCACCCAGCACCATGACGTCGCATTCAATCACTTCGCCGCTGTGCTGAGCTGCAACCGGCGCTGCCGCCGGGGTCGGAGCAGCCGCTTGCGCCGCGCTTTCCAGTTTGACGATGACCGAGCCTTCGGACACTTTGCTGCCAACCTGAACCAGGACTTCCTTGACGATGCCCGCTTCGGTGGCCGGCACTTCCATCGTGGCCTTGTCGGTTTCCAGCGTAATCAGCGAATCGTCAACTTTGACGCTGTCGCCGGCTTTGACAAACACTTCAATAACCGCCACGCCTTCGTGACCGCCGATATCAGGGACTTTCAGTTCGATGCTCATTTTTAATTCCTGTGAGGTTCGCGTGCAAATCGGTGATTTGCTCAGCAATTAAGGAGTGAGGGGTGAGGTGTTCACCCGGTTTGCGTGAGGGGGAGGGGTTTGCACCTCACTCCTTACACCTCACGCCTCACGAATTTTTAGAGAATCAAGCGGCGCAGGTCGCCCAGCATTTTGGCGATATGCACGGTGAAGCGCGCGCCGGCAGCGCCGTCGATCACGCGGTGATCGAAGGATAGCGACAGCGGGCACATCAGGCGCGGCGCGAATTCCTTGCCGTTCCAGACCGGTTTCATTTGCGACTTGCACACGCCCAGGATTGCGACTTCCGGAGCATTCACAATCGGCGTGAAGCCGGTGCCGCCAATGCCGCCCAGGCTCGAAATCGTGAAGGTCGCGCCTTGCATGTCGGTCGGCTTGAGCTTGCCTTCGCGAGCCAGCTTGGACAGTTCGCCCAATTCCTTGGTGATCTCTTTGATGCCCTTCTTGTCGGC
>CAXYUI010000093.1:0-6669 GCA_964291975.1 uncultured Formivibrio sp.
ACAATACGGAAAACCTGTTTCTGATGCGTGTGGAGTGGGATCTGACCGATTTCACGCTGAAGATGGATGCCTTTGCCGCGGCTTTCCAGCCGATTGCTGACCGTTTTGACATGAAATGGCGTGTGGCGCTTTCAAGTCATCGTCCGAAAGTGGCGATTCTGGTTTCCAAATACGATCACTGCTTGGTTGATCTCTTGAGCCGTTATCGCAGTGGTGAGCTGCGTTGCGAGATTCCGCTGATTATTTCGAATCACGAAGATTGCCGCGCGCTGGCCGAGTTCCACGGCATTGCCTACCACGTGGTATCGGTCAACAAAGAGAATAAGGTCGAGGCTGAACGCCAGCAGCGCGATTTACTGGAAGCCGCTGGCGTCGATCTGATTGTGCTGGCGCGCTATATGCAGGTGCTTTCGCATGAGTTCACTGCGGCCTATCCGCAGCGGATTATCAATATCCATCACAGCTTCCTGCCCGCTTTTGATGGCGCCAAGCCGTATCACCGCGCTTTTGCGCGCGGCGTGAAGTTGATTGGCGCGACCAGCCATTACGTGACCGAGGTGCTCGATGACGGCCCGATCATCGAACAAGATGTGGTGCGCATTTCGCATCGTGATGATGTCGAAGACCTGATTCGTCATGGCCGCGATCTGGAAAAAATCATTCTTTCCCGCGCTGTGCGCTGGCATATTGAAAACCGCGTGCTGGTCTATTCCAACAAAACGGTGATTTTCTCCTGATGCGACTTTTCCTGAATGATGTTTGGGCGGCGCTGCGCTTTGAGTTCAAACCCTTGGCGCAGTATGCCTATCCGGCCTGGCAACCCTTGTCGTGGATGGCGCTGATCGGCATTTCGGGCGGCATCTTCAGTGATTTGCAGGCGGGAATTCTGACGCGCGCGTTGTTTTCGCTGGTGCTTTTTTCGGCCGGCGTGGTGGCGCAAACGGTGTGGATCATGTTGTGGCAGCGGCATATTCGGCGTAAGCCTATGCCCGGCAGCCTTTTCCCGCTGGCGGTGATTCTGAATACTCCGCAACTGATCAGCTTGCTGTTGCCGATTCTGCTGCCGGCCAGTTTTCAGTTGCCGGCGCTGCTGCTGGTCATGCTCTATTCGCTGGTTCTTGGCGTGTTGGGTTTGGCTGAGGTGCTGGATGAAGCGGGTTGGCGCATCGTGGTGGCCTTGCTGTGTTTCGCGCCGTTTGGTTTTTTGATTCTGAATATCGGGCTGAGCTGGGCGGTGAAAATGGGCTGGCTAGTGCTGCCAAATCTTCCGGCTGTGGGGGCGTAAATTTCAATCGTGCGGGAGTGTGACCCGCACGATTAAGCCCTGTGGCTTGGCGTCTTGCAAAATAACTTGGCCTTGATGACGCTCGGCAATTTCGCGTACGATGGCCATACCCAAACCACAACCGTTGCCATCTTGGTTGCGGCGATAGAAACGCTCGAATACGCGTTGTTTATCGGCGTCCGGAATCCCCGGACCGTTGTCTTCCACTTCAACCACATAAGCGCCGGCAAGATCATTCAGGCGAACTGTAATGCTGCCGCCTTTTTGCGTGTATTTGATCGCGTTTTCGACCAGGTTGACAAAGAGTTCACGCAAGAGCGCTGAATTGGCCTCAATCCAGGCTTCGGGCAGGGCGCAATCGCAACCCAGATCAAGATCATTGGCCAAGGCGCGCGGCACGGCCTCGGCTGTCAATTCACGAATCTGTTTGGCCAGATCCATGCGTACCTTGGGGATGCCCTGACGGTTACCAGGTTCAGAGCGAGCCAGCGTGAGCAGCTGATTGACCAGGTGAATGCTGCGGGTGGCGCTGGTATGCACCATATTCAAGCGTTCGCGCAGGCCTTCCGGGGAGGTTTCTCGCATGGCCAGTTCTGTTTGCGATTTCAGCCCAGCCAGTGGTGTGCGCAACTGATGTGCGGCATCAGCAATAAAGCGGCGCTGTCGGCCAATACTTTCTTCGGTCGATTCCAACAAGTGGTTCAGTGCGCGCGTCAATCCCGAGACTTCTTGTGGCGCATTTTCCAATTCAAGAGGTGACAAGTCTTGTGGTGCGCGGCTTTCCGCGATGCTTTGCAAGCGAGCCAAGGGGCGCAGGCCGCGTCCAATGCCCAACCAGACCATGTAGGCAATCAACAGAGTCAGTGCTGACAACGGGAAAGTAATTCCAATCAGGATGTTGCGATACAGCACTTTGCGCGATTCCATGCCTTTGGCGATCTGCAAGGCCAGAATTCGGCTGCTGTCTTTGTAGGCAATGGGCAAGACCATGGTGGCGATGCGCACTGGAGCACCATCAATGGTGGTGTCGGTATAAATGACCTGTTGGTCACTGCCATCCTTGCTGATTTCTTCGGGCAGCGGTAAACGTCGATTGCCCAGCAGCATGGTGCCGTCGATGCCTGTTACGGCGTAATAGAAAACTTCGTTGGGATCTTCAGTTTGCAAGAGGCGGTAGACGCGGGCGAAGTCAACCTCAAGTCCACCCATTTCTGGCCGTATCAAATACAAAAGAGAGCGCGCGCTTTGCATTAAAGCGCGGTCAATCAGTGTGTCGGCATAGTGAACGGCAACGTAATACGAAAGCGCCGATCCCGCCAGCCAAAAAACAACCAGCGGGATCGTGAGCCAAAGCAGAAGCTGTCGGCGAAGGGAAAACTTATTCCGCGACATCCGCGCCCGGCTGTTGCTTTTCCAGCAGGTAGCCCAAACCACGGATGGTGCGGATCACGACGCCGCAAGGTTCGAGTTTCTTGCGCAGGCGGTGGACATACACTTCGATCGCATTCAGGCCGACTTCGGCGTTTTCGTTACCGAGTTCCGCCACGATCTGCTCTTTGGTAACCACGCGGTCAATGTTGGACATCAGGATTTCCAGCACGGTCAGTTCGCGCGCGGAAAGATCAAGCGGGATGTCGTTGCTCCAAGCGCGCTGACCAGCGCGATCAAGGCGAAGATTACCGAGCTGCTGTACCGATTGCGGCAGAATCTGACTGCGGCGCAACAAGGCGCGCAAGCGCGCTTCGAGTTCGGCGAATTCGAAAGGCTTGGGGATATAGTCGTCCGCGCCAGCATCCAGACCGAGAACGCGGTCTTCGAGGCCATCAAGAGCAGTCAGAATCAAGATAGGGAGGGATGGCTTATGCTGACGAACATTCTTCAAGACCGTCAGCCCATCCATATTGGGCAGGCCGATATCAAGGACGACGACGTCATAATCGTTGTGCAGCAGAATTTGCAAAGCCAGTGCGCCATCATTCACGCAGTCAACCTGAAAATCGGCCTGAGAAAGACTGGTTTTAAGTGCATCGGCCAGAATCAGATCGTCTTCTGCCAAAAAAAGGCGGGTAGGCATGGTTTATCTCCAAATTTGTAAGAATTTGCTTGCCCGGAGTTTAACGGTATTTACACCAAACCCCAAGTTACCAGCTTGTCCAATGACGGATTTTGAATGTAACGGTTTGTTAATATTTCAATTCTTTCCGGGACTTGCAAGAGGTTTATCGACTAACCAACCTTGTAATTCCCGCTCAGCGAGGCGATCGAGTGCGGCAAGCCATGCGGGACTGTCATTCAGACAAGGGATGTAGCGATAATTCTTACCGTCAGCTTTGTGAAATTCAGCTTTACCTTCCAAGGCGATTTCTTCCAGCGTTTCCAGACAGTCGGAAGTAAATCCTGGGCACATCACATCCAAGGTGCCAATCTTTTTTCGACCCAGTTGCAGCAAGGTTTCGCTGGTATAGGGTTGCAACCAGCGTGCTGGTCCAAAACGCGACTGAAAGGAAACCGTGTAGTCCCTCTCAGTAAGATTTAGTTCCGCTGCAAGCAAATTCGCAGTCTGGTGGCAGTGTTGTTCGTAAGGGTCGCCCAACTGGGAAGATCGTTGTGGAATACCGTGAAAGCTCATCAAGAGATGATCTCCCCGACCATTTTGTTGCCAGTGCTCGCGCACTCGCTGAGCCAAAGCTGCGATATAGCCCGGATCGTCATGGAAGCTTTGCACGATGCGCAACCCGGGCTGGCGGCGCCAGCGTGCCAGCGTACGACCGATTTCATCGACCACGCTGGCGGTGGTGCTGGATGAATATTGGGGATAGAGAGGCACTACCAGAACGCGATCACAGCCTTCGGCTTTGAGTGTTTGCATGACGTCAGCAATCGCCGGTTTTCCATAACGCATCGCCCATGCCACGCGCACGGTATTTCCGTACTTTTCGCCAAGCATGCCTTTGAGTAATTTGCCTTGTTTTTCCGTCCAGACCCGCAAAGGCGAGCCTTCCGCCATCCAGATACTGGCGTATTTATGTGCCGATGCGCGTGGGCGCGTATTGAGGATGATGCCGTTGAGAATCGGCCACCACAGAAGTTTGGGGATTTCCACTACGCGCGGGTCAGACAGAAATTCTTTCAGGTAGCGACGCACGGCGCTTGGCGTTGGCGTATCGGGCGTACCCAGATTGGCCAGCAAGATGCCGATTTTTCCCGGGCCGGGCATCAGCGTGGGTTCGCGATCGTAAGCCATGGTCTTTCCTGTTCAGGGTTTGAATCGGCGCACGGCGTCGCGCAATTGGCGCAGACGCGCACTGTGGCCGGCATAGCGGACATCCAGATACAAGGCGGTGATATGCATGATGTCCTGTGCGCAATTGGGTCTGGCTTGCGCGGCGCGCTGCGCATAAGCCAATGGCGCTTCCTGCGCCTCGCGCGCAATGCCGCGCTGGGCCAGCCGGCGTGCGAAACGGGCATACAGGCGGCTGACCGCATCGGTGCGCTTCCTGTTGGATTTCAGTAAATGGAAGGCCAGCCCGGAAAAAACAAGAGCCAGCAAGCCGGCCAGCCAAGCCAAATAGGCAGAATTTAAGAAACTGTCGATACCGAATTTTTGCAAAACGCTCATCTGGCGTTTGAGGTTGTAGGCAATCACCCATTGGTTCCAGCCGTTGAGCAGCACATCGGCATTCAAGCGCAAGCTTTTGAGCCAGTGTGGGCCTTCGCGCAGCATGAAGGGCAGCGTGTCAGCCTGTTGCGGCAGGCTGCGCGCCAGCCCTTCGCGGATACGAGCGGGTGCGATGGTGGCAGTAGGATCGACGCGTCGCCAGCCTTGGCCGTCGATCCAGACTTCGACCCAGGCGTGGGCGTCGGCTTGACGCACGATCAAGTATTGACCGGCGGTATTGTAAGCGCCGCCTTGATAGCCGCCGACGATACGCGCAGGCACGCCGGCCGCGCGCATCAGCCACGCAAAGCTGGAGGCGAAGTGCTCGCAAAAACCCAGCCGACTTTCAAACAGGAATTCATCGATCGGATCCGCGCTGGTGAGCGGTGGCGGTTCCAGCGTATAGGCAAAATCGTGATTGGCCAGATAAGTCAGTCCGGCCGCAATGCGCGCTTCTGTTGGCAAACCAAGCCAGCCGGCCGCCAGCGCTCGTGCGCGTGAATTACCGCGCGCCGGCAGCAGACTCATACGCTCAAGCACCGGATCATCGACCATGCGCCAATCCAGATGCGAGGTCAGTTCAAAGCGTTCGCGCTGCGTGATGGGGCGGTCGCTGAGTAGTTGCAGCCGCGTATTGAGCCGACTTCTTTCGGGGGCGCGTTCGGGCATGTCCAGGGCGAGTAGCCAGCGCTGCTGGTGGGGTTCCAGTGTGATGGCATAACGCACCGGATCCCCAAGGCCAGTCAATGCGGGAGGGGCGCCCCCGGTGCGCGGTGCTGCGATCCAGCGTCGGCCATCAAAAATTTCATAGATAGGGCCGCGCCAGTAGAGCTGATCCTGGCTCGGTAAGTGGGTGGTGAATTCGACGCGAAAAGCCACACTCTCATCAAGAGCGAGTTGACTCACGCTCCCCGGATCGAGGCTTTCACCCGATAAGCCGCTGCGTGCCGTGCGCTCTCCTGGCATCGACCACAAAGGGCCGGCTAGGCGTGGAAAAAAAACAAACATCAGGATGGCGATGGGTAAGCCTTCCAGCAGCAGGCGGCCGGCGGTTTGGCATCGCAAAGCCAGACGCGCGCCTGCATTTTCAAGGTGTAACCAGCAAGTCAGGATGGCCAGCACCGTGCCCAGACTGTAAAGCGCCATCCACGGCGTTTGCGAAACCAGAAAATGCAGAGCCGTATTGAACAGGTTGAGATGTAAAAGCAGGCGCGCATCGCGCAGATTGCGGCTTTCCAACAGCTTTAGCGTGGTTAGCGCGGTGAAAAATGCCACGCCGGCATGGCTGCCGACCAGTGAGCGATATTCGCGAAAAACCAGCAAGGCCATCAATGCTGCGATGGGCAACAGCCAGCGCAGACGAATTGGCGCCCCGCCTTGCCATTGGCGTATCACTTGCCAGGCAAACAACAAGGCCCACAGTATGGACAAGCTCAAAGGCTGTTCCAGCCAGTGGGGGAGTTGCGCCAGCAGGGTGACGCCCGTTAGTAATTGTGTGCTGCGCGCAAGCAGGTTCATGGGCTTGGTGTTCCCGGATGCAGAGCCAGAGCGGTCAAGCATTCCCGGCAGTGCGCCAAACCATGGTTGGCGGCAATTTGGCGTTCGGGTAAGCAAAGCGCATAGCGCAATCCTTGTTGCTCGGCTTGTATGACGCAGGCACATAGGCGAGCGAGTTTGGCTTCAGGGTTCGGCATGTCCAGTGCGGACCAATCCAGCTGGATTGCTG
>CAXYUI010000094.1:0-6610 GCA_964291975.1 uncultured Formivibrio sp.
CCGCCGCCAATCAGGCAATTCGCATCGGTGGCGGTTGAACCGGCAATGCCAGAACAAGCCGCCATCGCGGTATGCGCGCCGATTTTGACGTTGTGACCGATCTGGATCAGATTGTCGATGCGTGCGCCAGCTGCAATCACGGTGTCACCCATCGCGCCGCGGTCGATCGTGGTATTGGCGCCGATTTCCACATCGTCACCAATGATGGCGCGGCCAATTTGCGGGATTTTCTCCCAATGATCGCGATCCCAAGCGTTACCAAAACCATCCGATCCCAAAACCGTGCCGGCATGCACGATCACTCGCGCACCGATCACGGTGTCCGAATACACCACCACGCGCGGGTACAGGATCACATCGTCGCCAATCACGGCATTTTCGCCGATGGCCACACCCGCTTTCAGGATCGTCCGCGCGCCAATCTTGGCGCCCGATTCGATCACCACCAACGGGCCGATTTCGGCACTTGGATCAACCACGGCATCCGCCGCGACGATCGCGCTCGGATGAATTCCGGCGCGCGCTTGCGGCAGCGGATGAAACAGTTGCGCCACTTTGGCGAAGTAAGTGTGCGTATCACGGGTCAGAATCGCCGGCTTTTCAATGCCTTCGGCGTCTTGCGGGCGCACAATCACCGCGGCAACCTGCGCTTGCGACAGCAAGCCCTTGAGCTTGGGATTAGCCAGATAGGCAATCGCATCGGAGCGAGCAGCATCCAGCGGCGCCACTTCATTGACATCCACATCCGCGCCACGCAGCTCGCCGCCCAAGCGGGCAATAATTTCCGATAACAGCATTACGCCTCCTTATTTTTCAGCCGCCAAGAGACGGATCACTTTCTCAGTCACATCCAGTCGAGGATGGCGATAAATCACATCCTGATCCTGCAAAATCAGATCAAACCGTTCTGCCTCAGCCACATGCCGCACCGCTGCTTTGGCGCGCTCTTGCAGCGCCGCCATTTCTTCGTTGCGCCGGTTATTCATGTCCTCATTGAGTTCACGCTGCAAGCGATCGAACTCCTGGGTCAGTCGCACCAGCTCGCGTTCTTTGGCGCGCCGCTCCGCATCGGGCAAGACCCCTCGATCCAACTGCACTTCCAAGGCTTTGCCTTGATTACTCAGGCGCTGCAAGGTGTTTTTGCGTGTTTCAAACTCACGATCAAGCTTGCGCGCAGCACGCTGCGCCGGGCCGGAATCACGCAAAATGCGATCGGAATCGACCACGCCCACTTTCAATTCGGCAGCGTGCACCGAAGTCATCAAGATCGCAGCGAGACAAAAAGGATATTTCATGCGAACTCCTGCGAAACACTTAGAACACATAACCCAGTTGGAATTGGAAAGACTCGATTTGGTCGCCTTCCTTTTTCCGAATTGGCTTAGCAAAACTGAGCTTGATCGGGCCAATCGGCGCAAACCAAGTCAAAGCCACGCCGGCAGACTGTCGCAATTGCTCGGCAGAGAGTCTTTCACCGTTGGCCCAAATCCCACCAACGTCCCAAAACGCTCCGATCCGCAACGATTTGTCGTCCTTAACCCCAGGGAAAGGCGCAATCAATTCAACATTACTGACCAGACGACGATCGCCACCCATCGAATCGCCGTTCTCATCCTTTGGCCCCAGACTGCTGGATTCATACCCACGCACCGAGCCAACCCCGCCCGCATACAGATTGCGATAGAACGGCACGGCGCTGCCGTTGTAAGCACGCACCGTACTGGCATCCACAGTCCAAGCACCCACCCAACGCCCCCACAGCGGCGTAAAAGCTTGGTTCGAAGCCGAGAGTTTGTAGAACTGCGTCGTCGCGCCTGGCACATTGACGCTGCTGTTCAATTGGGTCAGATAGCCCGTCGACGGGAATACCGAGGAATCACGGCGATCTCGCGCCCAACCCAAAGACACCGAATAGTTTTCGTTGGTGCTGCCGTATTCATTGATGTAATTGCGGATATGCATCGCCGGCGGATAGGTCGTCGACGTAATAATCTTCAATTCTTCGGCATTAAAACCCAGCGACATCTTGTTATCGTCCGACACCGGCAAGCCAATCTGGAATCCTCCTCCTAAAGCCGTCGTCGAATAACGTCCCGTCCCCAGCTCATTGGGGTCAATCTTGCTCAGATAAGCGTTGTAGCCAAAGGAAATGCCATCCGGGGTTGCATACGGATTGGTGACGGATGCCGAATAATTCTTCGAAGATTTACTGTGGCTAACCTGAAAGCCAAAATTTTTGCCGCTGCCCAAGAAGTTGTTTTGGTTTAGCGAAGCGCTCAGAATCATGCCATCGACTTGGCCATAGCCAACACCCACATTCATCGAGCCGGTTTTCTTCTCCGCCACGTTCACATTCAAATCAACCTGATCCACCGATTCTGCAACCGTGGCCGTATCGAGTGTCACCTCATTGAAAAAACCAAGCTGATCGATGCGCTGGCGAGAGCGTTTGATTTTCTTGCCATCGTAAGTGGCGGCTTCCATTTGCCGCAATTCACGGCGAATCACTTCGTCGCGTGTTTGGTAGTTTCCGGAAATATTAATCCGGCGCACATAGGTTTTACGGCCTTGGTCGACATAAAAGGTGAAGTTGACAATATGCTTTTCGCGGTCAATTTCCGGCACCGGATTCACATTGGCCAGCGCATACCCTTCTTCGCCCAAACGCTCAGTAATCGCGGAATTGGATCGGGATATTTTTTCTCGCGAAAACGGCTCCCCGGATTTCAGGGAAATCAGCCGCAACATTTCTTGGGTCGACAAAACTGAATCGCCAGAAACGGCAACTTGGCCGATTGTGTATTTCTCACCTTCATTCAGATTCAGCGTCAGGAAAACACCCTCGCGATCTTCCGACACCGCAACCTGGGTCGAATCGATGCGAAATTCCATATAGCCTTGGTTCATGTAATGCGAACGCAGCTTTTCCAAATCAGCGCTCAAAGCCTGCTTGGAATACTGGTTGGATTTGGTATACCAGCTCATCCAATCGCCGTCGGAAAGCGACATCAAATCCAGCAGCACATCACTGGCAAACGCCTTATTACCCACCAAATTCAGGCTGCGGATTTTGGCGACCAAGCCTTCCTTGATCTCGAAACGCACGCCGACCCGGTTGCGTTCAAGCTTCTGGATCTGGGCATTGACGATCACCGAATAACGCCCATTCGCGTAATACTGCTGCTTGAGCTCATTGATCGCGTTATCGAGCACGTCTTGCCGAAAAACGCGCCCTTCCGAAAAACCTTGAATTTTCAGTGCGTTTTCAATCTGTTCTTTACTGATGCTGTCTGCGCCTTGGATATCCAGCTGCGCAATCGTGGGACGTTCTTCAACCGTCACCACCAATACATCGCCATCAATCTCAATGCGTACATCATTGAAAAAACCCGTCGCAAACAAAGCCTTTACAGCATCGCGCGCCTTATTGTCATCAAAGGCTTCACCCACCCGTACAGGCAGGTAGTTAAAGACGGTGCCCGGATCCGTGCGCTGCAAGCCTTCAACGCGAATATCCTTGACCACGCCCTCAGCCAAGACAAGGGGGGGAAGCAGAGCCAGCGCCGCAGTCAGCGCATAGTGAAGCGATTTGATTTTCATCGTTCCGGTCGGGTTACAGCCGAACATCTCAGCCGGAGATGAGTCGGTACAGGTCGTTGAAAATGGCCAGCGCCATCAGTCCCAGCAAAAGCGCCAGACCGACACGCTGACCGGCGGATTGTACCCATTCAGGCAGCGGACGACCGCGCAAAAATTCGGCCATATGATACAGGAAATGACCACCATCCAGCACCGGCACAGGGAGCAGATTCAGCACACCCAAACTCAGACTGATAATGGCCAAAAACTGCAGATAAGCCGCAGCGCCCAAAGCCGCAGACTGTCCGGCGTATTGCGCAATGCCAATCGGGCCGCTGACTTGATCTGCCGAAAAAGCGCCGGTCAGCATCCGCCCAAATAATCGAACGGTCAGCCAGCTCATACTCGCAACCTCGCGCGCGCCATGCGCCAGCGCATCAACCAAACCCAGACGCAGCGTTACCCGCCATTGCCCAAGCCGAGCCAGATCCACTTCCGGAGAAACCCCCAAGCGCCCGACTTGACGCCCTTTTTCCTCGACGGACATCAGCACCGCATCCAGCTCGTGCGATACCCCCTCGCGAGCCAAGGCAATACGCACCGCCACACCAGGATGATCTTGCACCCACTGGTGCAAGTCACCCCATTGACGCAAAGGCTGGCCATTGAGCGCCAGAATCACATCACCCACTCGCACACCTGCTTTTTCAGCCGCGCCGCCGGGGGTAACCACGGCAACTTTACGCAGCAAAGGCACAGCAGAAATCCCCAAGTGCGACAGAGCCTGTAAATCGGCGCGCTGCGCCGGACTTAAGCCAGACAGATCAAGCTGTCGAACACTTTCAACGCCATCGTGTGCGCGCACACGCAAATCAATGCGATCCAGATCGACCGATTGCCGCAAAAAAGCCAGACGCAATGTTTCCCAATTAGCAATAGATTCCGATCCCAAATGGGTAATTTCATCACCGACCTGCAGACCTGCGCGCGCAGCAGCGCTCTGCGCTTGCACGCTCCCCACCATCGGGCGCAGGGTTTCAATCCCAACCATGGCCGCGCCGGCATAAAGCAAGCAGGCCAGGAGGAAATTAGCCAAAGGTCCGGCCACGACAATGGCCATGCGCTTCAAAGGATGCTGTTTATGAAAAGCACCCTCTTGCGAAAATTCAGCCGCATCGTCTTCGCCCAGCATCTTCACATAGCCGCCGAGCGGAATCATGGCGACCTGCCAGACCGTATCGCCGCGCCGCCATTGCACGAGCGGTTTGCCAAAGCCGATGGAGAACACCAGCACACGCACGCCGCAACGGCGCGCGACCCAGTAGTGCCCGAACTCATGCACAGCCACCAAGAGCGTAATGGCAAAGAGGAAGGAAAGAATGGTCAGCATGGCAGCCAGCGCTCCGCCGCCGCGCGCGCCGCCGCATCCGCAGCGAGCAAAGCTTCGATTGAAGAGGCATCACAAGCACCGACTTCGGTCATCACGGCTTCATTCAGGCGCGGGATGTCGACAAAACGGATTTGGCCATCCAGGAAAGACGCCACCGCGACCTCGTTGGCCGCATTCAGAATCGCGGGCATTGCGCCGCCCGCAGCGAGCGCTTCGTAAGCCAGACGCAGACAAGGAAAGCGCGCCAGATCTGGCGCTTCGAAATCGAGACGGCCAATCGAGAAAAGATCGAGCGGCGCAACACCCGAATCGATGCGTTCGGGATAGGCCATGGCATTGGCAATTGGCGTGCGCATGTCCGGCGTGCCGAGTTGGCCGATCACCGAGCCATCGAAATATTCCACCATCGAATGAATCACGCTTTGCGGATGCACCACCACCTGAATCTTGTCGGCCGGCGCATTGAAAAGCCAGTGCGCTTCAATGACTTCCAGTCCTTTGTTCATCAAGCTCGCCGAATCGACCGAAATCTTGCGCCCCATCGACCACTTCGGATGCTTGACCGCCTGCTCGGGCGTCACGATTTCGAGCTGTTCCTGGCTAAAAGTGCGGAAAGGCCCACCTGAAGCTGTGAGCAAAATACGGCGCACGCCAGCGTCCGCAAGCGACCCTGGATACGGGTGCGGCAGGCTTTGGAAAATCGCATTGTGCTCACTGTCGATCGGCAGCAGCACCGCCCCGCTCTCTTTGACCGCTTGCATAAAGAGATGACCAGCCAGCACCAAGGTTTCTTTGTTGGCGAGCAAGATTTTCTTGCCCGCCTGCGCGGCAGCCAGCGTCGCGGGCATGCCGGCCGCGCCGACAATCGCCGCCATCACCGCGTCGACTTCCAGCAGGGTGGCGACATGAATCAATTGATCCGGGCCACACAGCTCTTCGGTTTGGCTACCCGACGCATGCAACAAGGCACGCAGGCGCTCGGCATTGGTCTCATCCAGCACCACGGCATAGCGCGGGGAAAACCGCGCGCAAGCCGCAGCCAGCTTATCGATCTGCGCAGCGCCAGTCAGCGCGACGACTTCATAGCGATCCGGATGGCGCGCTACCACATCCAGCGTACTCGCGCCGATGCTGCCGGTCGCGCCAAGAATGGTCAGTCGGGTCAAAGCCATGGAAGCCCTAGAAATTCAAGAAAGCGGGGTTAAAAGAAACCAGCGCAGCAATCGGCAAAATCGCCAACAAGCTGTCCACGCGATCAAGCACGCCACCATGACCCGGCAACAGATTGCTGCTGTCTTTCATATCGGCCTGACGCTTGAAGAGCGATTCGAGCAAATCACCCATTACGCTGACTGCCGTTAACACCAGCGCCAAGACCATGCTCGACACCCATTGTCCGGTTGGGCGCAGCAGCAGCATGTACACAAGCACCGCGACAACGCCTCCGATCACCCCTTCCCAGCTTTTGCCGGGGCTGATCGAGGGCGCAAGCTTGTGGCGACCGATTTTCCGGCCTGTGAAATAGGCAAAAGAATCGGCAATCCACGCCACGGCCATCGCCGCCAACAAGATCAACGCGCCATCGGCGACGCCACGCAGCACCACCATGGCCACGCCAGCTGGAATCAGCAGAAACCAGCC
>CAXYUI010000095.1:0-6592 GCA_964291975.1 uncultured Formivibrio sp.
GGGTTTTTGAGCAAATCCGGCAGGTTGCCAAATGGAATGCCACGGTGTTATTGCGTGGAGAAAGCGGGGTTGGTAAGGGACTGATTGCCAATGTGATTCACTTTAATTCTTCACGATCTAGTGCTCCGTTTATCAAAGTCAATTGTGCGGCGATGGCGGGTCATTTGCTTGAATCGGAATTGTTCGGGGATGAAAGAGGTGTGGGTGCGGTAGAGCGACATCGTGGACGATTTGAGCAAGCTGACGGGGGAACCCTTTTTCTTGATGGTATCGGCGATGTTTCTTTGGCGGTGCAGGCGCGCTTGTTGCGGATTTTGCAAACGGGTGAGTTCGAGCGAGTTGGTGGGGATATCACCCTGAAGGTCAATGTTCGCTTGCTGGTGGCAACGCAAGTTGATTTGGAGTGTGCTGTCAACGGAGGTCGTTTTTTGGAGGCCTTGTACCTGCATTTGGGGGCGATGCCGATTGATATTCCTCCGTTGCGCGATCGCATGGAGGATCTTCCTGATATCGCACGGTATCTGCTTGCCAGAATAGGGCGGGAGCGGGGGCAAATGATTTCGCTGGCAGAAAGTGGGCTTCGAGTTCTGCTTGCTCAGCGCTGGCCGGGTAATGTGCGTGAGTTGCGAAACGTGCTTGAACGTGTAGTCGCAATGTCGGTACGTGCTGAAGTTGATGAAGAGGCCTTGCGGCTTTGTGGTTTGAGCGAAACTCCTCTTGGACTGCGCCCGTCAGCTGGATTGGATGACCCGGCGCTTTCCGAGCGTGACCGGATCATGCTTGCTCTGGAGCAGGCTGGTTGGGTGCAAGCTAAGGCGGCGCGCCTGTTGGGTATGACCCCGCGGCAAATTGCCTATCGCATTCAAACACTCAATATCCCGATTCGCCATCTCTGATCGAATTATGATGCGCATGGTGTGAGAGTTTGCGCAGTTAATTGTGCTGGCTTGACAGTTGTTTGGGTTTTGGATGTTAGTATGCGTGATCTTGTGGTGGGCTGTTTTTTAACTTTATGATTTAATTGATTTTTGTGTAAATTTCCCGGCAATTCTTTTGCTGGACGCTGCACAGGCTGTGTGGGTGTCGTCATTTCGGAGAACTCTAAATTTTTGGCTTTATCAGGAAATGCTTTTTTATGGTTCCTGGTTTTAAAGTGCCTGATGAATTTTTCGAAATGTTACAACACGCCACTGGGCGCATAATTCAAACTCGCTTTGTTTTTGCGCCCGTACTGTCAACTGGTGTATATTTTTCAAGGCTATAAAACGATCGGATTAGGAGGGAATGTGTCAGCTGCCCCGCGCATTAAGAAAAGTATCTTGGCTGTAGCTCTTGCAGTAACCCCATTTTTTGCGGATGCCGCAGGTTTGGGAAGACTAAATGTGTTGTCCGGATTAGGACAGCCTTTGCGTGGTGAGATTGAACTCGTCTCCGTACAGCCTGATGAGGCTGAGAGTCTAGCGGTTGCCCTTGCCTCTGCCGATGCGCATGCAACAGCAGGTTTCTCTTACCCGTCCAGCACCTTGGGTGTTCGTTTGGCGCTGGATCGGCGTAGCAATGGTTCAGTGGTGGTCTTGGTTTCGTCGTCGCAAGCTGTTAACGAACCGATTCTGGATTTACTGGTCGATTTGCGCTGGGCTACAGGGCAGATTCGCCGTGGTTATTCCGCTTTGCTTGATCCTGTTGGCTATGCAACACCAGCAGCAGCGCCTGCTCCTGTTGTAAAAACGCAGCAGGGCGCTGCTCCCGTTGCGGCGGCGCCAGTCAGCAAGGTTGCTGCTGCGCCTTTGGTGCAAACGCCTGCAGCTAAATCTGCAAAAGTGAGCAAGAAGGCGCAAAAAGTGGCCTCGATGCCGTTCTCTGAACCTGCTCCGGTTGCTGCGACAGCGGCAGAGGGGGCGGAGACTTACACCGTCAAGAAGGGGGATACCCTTTCCTCGATTGCGCGCAAGGTGCGTCCAGAGGGGGTGAATCTCGATCAGGTTTTGGTTGGTCTTTATCGCAATAACTCCTCTGCATTCGACGGCAATATGAATTTGCTCAAAAAGGGCAAAATTCTGAAGGTTCCTGATGCGCAGAGCCTGCAATCACTGAGTCGCACTGATGCTGCGAAAGAAGTACTTGCTCAGGCGCAAAATTGGCAGTCGTATCGCAAACAGTTGGCAGAAACCGTTGCCAAGTCCCCTGCTGATCAAGGTGAATCAAGTGGTGGTGCGGGCAAAATTACTGCCAAGGTTGAGGATAAGGGCGCAAGTGCTGTCGATAAATCAAAAGATGTGCTCAAGCTCTCCAGTGCCGCAGGCAAGGGCGGTCTGACGCCGGAGCAGGCGCGTGTCAAAGCCTTGGAAGAAGAAGTTGCAGCGCGCAAAAAATCGCTGGACGAAGCCAACCAGCGTGTAAGTGAACTGCAAAAAAATGTTCGCAAGATGGAAGAGTTGGTTGCGCTCAAGAGTCAAACAGGTGCGCAAATACAACAACAGGCGGTAGCGACCGTTGCGCCGACTGTTGCGCCAACACTCGCTCCGGTTGTTGCTTCGGTTGTGGCTAGTGAGGTTGCTGTAGCCAGCGAGGTTGCCAGTGTTGTAGCCAGTGAGCCGGTTAGTGTTCCAGTAGAAAAGCCTAAGCGCGTGGTTACGCCTGTGGCTGAACCCGAACCCGAGCCGACCTTAATCGATACCCTGATGGAAAATCTGCCACTTATTGGTGGGGGCTTGCTGGTGGTATTGGGTGGGATTGGCGCACTGATCTGGAAGCGTCGCCGGCAGCAGCCCAGTTTGTTTGAAAACAGCATCATCACTGGTGGTGATCTTAAGCCTAATACGGTGATTGGCCGTACGGGCGGTGGTGTGATCAGCACACAGGCAGAAAACAGTTTTTTAACCGACTTCAGTCGACAAGGCTTTGGTTCGATCGACACCGACGAGGTGGATCCGATCGCTGAAGCTGATGTCTATATGGCGTATGGACGCGATGCCCAGGCTGAGGAAATCTTAAAGGATGCATTGTCGAAAGACCGTATGCGTCACGAAGTTCGCGTCAAACTCCTTGATATCTATGCTGCCCGCAAAGATAAGGTGGCTTTCGAGGAAGTGGCTTCCGAGCTCTATGCAATGACCGAAGGTCAGGGTGCGCACTGGGCGCATGCTGTGCACTTGGGTCGGAGCATTGATCCGGAAAATCCGTTGTATGGTCGTGGTGCGTCCGCATCCTCGGCGGCTGAATCGGCTACTTCGGCGAGCGCCGTGGTTGCTGCGCCTGCAGTAGCCGTTGCCGCTGTTGCGGCCGTGGCAGAAGCGGCTCCCTCGCTAGATGTGGATCTTGATTTTGATCTTGGTGCTGAACCTGCAGCTTCTGTGCAAGCGCCTCTGGTCGATTTTGAGTTGCCGCAAGCCGTGGCGGAAGTCAGTGCTGGCGCAGATGCGGATCTTGATCTGAATGTCGCAACAGTCGCTGACGCAGTGAGCGACTTGAGTTTTGATTTGAGCTCCACGGAAGAATCTGTGGCGGATGGCTTGATGTCGCTTGATTTGCCGATTGAGGTGGGTCAAGCCGAGGTTCCGTTTGCTGCAGAACCGGCTTTGGGCGGTCTTGATCTGAATCTTGATTTGTCGTCGGAAGCGGCGGAAGTCAAAGATCAGTCATTCTCGGTAGACTTTGGCGCACCAATGGATTTGGATCTTCCTGGAATTGATGCTTCGGATGATGATTTGTCCTCGCTTGAACTGGGCGCAGCTCAAATTGAAGAAGTCTCTTTGGATGATGCAGAGCTCGATCAGGCATTGAATCTGGACTTTGGCTTTCAGCAAGAAGAAGCGCCAGCTTCGATTCCGGCTGCACAAGTGCAATCTGATTTGGATGATCTCGATCTCGGTTTGGGTGGTGTTGCTGGTGAGGCTGACTTTGCAGCGGATGATCCGGTGCAGACCAAAATCGACTTGGCTCGCGCTTATGTCGAGATGGGCGATGCCGAAGGGGCGCGAGAAATCCTGCAAGAAGCGATGCAGGAAGGCTCGCCAGCCCAGCAAGAAGTGGCTCGTGGTATGCTTGCATCCCTCTAATCCACTGATGCGGTAGACGTTGCATCCTGCCAATCGTGTGGCGCTCTGGTTATGGCTGGTTTCATTCCTGCCATGGCTAGAGCGCCTTCCTCTTTTCTGGGTATCGCTGATTTTTACATGGGCAGCGATCCGCTTTGCGCGCGCCCGTCTCTTGCGTGCCTTGCCGCGTTTGCGGTGGCTGTTGCTGGCTATGGTGCTGGTTTATGCTTGGGCAACCCCGGGGCGTTATCTTTGGTCGGCTTGGTTTGCGCCAACCTGGGAAGGTCTGTGGCTAGGCTTGGAGCAATCTTTGCGCATTGTGGCGGTGATTGCGAGTTTGCAGGTGCTGTTGGCTACCATGACCCGAGGTCAGTTACTGGCTGGATTATTTTCGTTGGCCAAGCCGCTGACTTGGGTGCGTCTTTCTCGTGAGCGGCTGGCTATCCGGCTGGCATTGACGATTGAAATGACGGAAAGTCTGCTTGAAGAAAAAATGTCGTTTTCACATCTTTTGAAAGAACTTGATCGGGATGAGGTGCCATTGAGCGCTCGCCCAGTTCTTCTTCCCCACTATTCCTGGTCTAAGCCTCAGCAAGCTCTGCTTATTCTGTTGTTGTTGATGATGGTCTTGTCATTTTGGCTGGGTCGTCATGGAGCCTGGTTGTGAGTCGTTTTGCAATTGCGGTTGAATATGACGGCCGCGCTTTTGCTGGCTGGCAGGTGCAGCCGGATCAGCGCACGGTGCAAGGTGTGCTCGAAGAAGCGGTCGGCCGGATGGCGGGCCATGATTTGCGGGTGCATGCGGCGGGTCGTACCGATACCGGCGTGCATGCCACTTTGCAGGTCGCGCATTTCGATACCGATACGCAGCGCCCGATTACGGCTTGGGTGCGCGGCGTGAACAGTTTTCTGCCGGAAGGCGTGGCGGTGCTGTGGGCGCGTGAAGTGCCCGATGCCTTTCATTCGCGCTTTGTCGCTTTTGCCCGCCATTACCGCTATCTGCTGCTCAATCATCCGGTGCGCCCGGCCTTATTGGCGGGCCGGGTGGGTTGGACTCACCATGAGCTCGATCTCGCAGCCATGCAAAAAGCCGCCTCACTTCTGCTCGGCACGCACGATTTTTCCAGCTTTCGCGCGGCCGAATGCCAAGCCAAAACCCCGGTCAAAACCTTGCGCCAACTCGATATTCGTCAGGATGGATCGCTGATTCTGTGTGATTTTTCAGCGGATGCTTTCCTGCACCACATGGTGCGCAATCTGATGGGTGCGCTTTTGCATGTGGGTAAAGGCAATGAAAAGCCAGAGTGGATTTGGGATCTGCTCGCTGCGCGCAATCGCAGCGTCGCGCCGCCAACTTTCATGCCCGACGGTCTTTATCTGGCCGGCGTGAGTTACCCGCAAGAGTACAATCTCCCTACTTTGCCCAGCCCCCGTCATGGACTCATCTGAATCATGAAAACCCGAATCAAGATCTGCGGTCTGCGCGATGCGGCGACTGCGCGTGAAACGGCGCGTCTGGGCGCCGATGCAATTGGTTTGGTCTTTTATGCACCCAGCCCGCGCCATGTAGAAATCGAGGTTGCGCGCGAAATTGTCGCGGCTTTACCGCCTTTTGTGATGAGCGTCGGACTCTTTGTCGATGCTGATCCCGACTATGTCCGTAGCGTGCTGGCGCAAGTGCCGCTTGATGTCTTGCAATTTCATGGCAATGAATCGCCAGCCTATTGCGAACAGTTTTCCCGCCCCTATCTGAAAGCAGTACGGGTAAAACCCGGTCTTAATTTGCTAGAATACGCCGCCTCGTATCCCGGGGCGCGTGGTTTGCTCGTTGATGCCTTTGTCGAAGGCGTGCCGGGCGGCACGGGCGAGGGCTTTGATTGGTCCTTGTTGCCGGCTGATTTGCCGCTGCCGCTTATCTTGTCGGGTGGCCTGTATCCGGGCAATGTCAAAGCAGCCGTAGAAAAGGTTCGACCCTGGGCGGTCGATGTATCAAGTGGCGTGGAAAGCGCCAAAGGAATCAAGGATGTAGCGAAGATCGCTGCATTTGTCGAAGAAGTGAACCGAGCCGAGTGAGAAACGCATGAGCGAAATCTACAATCAGCCCGACCAGCGCGGCCATTTTGGCCAGTTTGGCGGTATCTATGTAGCCGAAACCCTGATGGCTGCGCTCGAAGAATTGCGTGTTGAATATGAAAACGCGCGCAAAGATCCGGCTTTTATGGCCGAGTACTATCACGATCTCAAGCACTATGTCGGTCGTCCCAGCCCGCTGTACCACGCCAAACGTCTCTCCGACGCAATTGGCGGCGCGCAGATTTATCTGAAGCGCGAAGACCTCAACCACACTGGCGCGCACAAGGTGAACAACACCATCGGCCAAGCCCTCTTGGCTCGCCGCATGGGTAAAAAGCGCGTGATCGCCGAAACCGGCGCGGGCCAGCACGGCGTGGCTTCGGCTACCGTTGCCGCCCGTTTTGGTCTGGAATGCGTGGTTTACATGGGCGCGGACGATGTGAAACGTCAGTCGCCGAACGTCTATCGCATGAAACTGCTCG